>NZ_CDRJTB010000002.1:0-187309 GCF_976954365.1 Paenibacillus sp. Marseille-Q9583 | reverse complement strand
CCTCCTATCATCTTATCTTATGTGGTTATAGTGTGGAAAATCGACTCCCCGACAGCTAAACACTTTTTGAAATAAGGGTTTAATCCCTTATTACATCATGCCGCCCATTCCACCCATGCCGCCCATATCAGGCATACCTGGTTTTTCTGGTTCTGGCTTGTCAGCAATTACTGCTTCAGTAGTCAAGAACATAGCCGCTACGGATGCAGCGTTTTGAAGTGCGGAACGAGTTACTTTAGCAGGGTCAACGATACCTGCTTCGAACATGTTCACCCACTCGCCAGTAGCAGCGTTGTAGCCGATGCCGATAGCTTCTTTTTTCAAGCGATCCACGATAACGGAACCTTCTTGACCAGCGTTAGCCGCAATGGTACGAACTGGTTCTTCGAGCGCGCGAAGCACGATGTTAACGCCTGTTTTCTCGTCGCCTGTTACATCTACAGCAGCAACAGCATTATATACGTTCACAAGAGCTGTACCACCACCAGAAACGATACCTTCTTCAACCGCAGCGCGAGTTGCGTTCAGGGCGTCTTCGATGCGAAGTTTACGCTCTTTCAATTCAGTTTCAGTTGCAGCGCCAACTTTGACAACGGCTACGCCGCCAGCCAATTTAGCCAAACGCTCTTGCAATTTTTCTTTGTCGAACTCGGAAGTTGTTTCTTCCAGTTGAGCACGAATTTGGCTTACGCGAGCATTGATGTCCGCTTTGTCGCCGCTTCCGTCTACGATTGTTGTGTTTTCTTTAGTTACGCGTACTTGACGTGCGTTACCCAGTTGTTCAATGGAAGTGCTCTTCAGATCAAGACCGAGCTTCTCAGTGATCACTTGACCACCAGTCAGGGCAGCGATATCTTGCAGCATAGCTTCGCGGCGGTCGCCAAAGCCAGGAGCTTTAACAGCAACAGCGTTGAATGTTCCACGCAGTTTGTTCACGATCAACATTGCTTGTGCTTCGCCTTCGATATCTTCAGCGATAATAACGAGCGGTCTAGCTTGTTGAACGATTTTTTCAAGCAATGGAAGGATTTCTTGAGTGCTGCTGATTTTTTTATCAGTGATCAAGATGTATGGGTTCTCCAGAACAGCTTCCATTTTGTCCGTATCAGTAATCATGTACGGGGAAATGTAACCGCGGTCGAACTGCATACCTTCTACGACTTCAAGTTCAGTAGCGAATCCACGGGATTCTTCAACAGTGATAACACCGTCTTTACCTACTTTTTCCATAGCTTCAGCAATCAATTGGCCCACTTCTTCGTCAGCAGCAGAGATAGCAGCTACTTGAGCGATAGCTTGGGAATCTTCGATTGGCTTAGCGATTTTTTGCAATTCTTCAACTGCTGCACGAACTGCTTTGTCGATCCCTTTGCGAATAACCATTGGGTTAGCGCCTGCAGTTACGTTCTTCAGACCTTCACGGATCATAGCTTGTGCCAGAACCGTTGCAGTTGTAGTACCGTCACCGGCTACATCGTTAGTCTTAGTAGCAACTTCTTTAACCAGTTGAGCACCCATGTTCTCGAATGCATCTTCAAGTTCGATTTCTTTAGCGATAGTTACACCATCGTTAGTGATAAGCGGGCTACCAAATTTCTTCTCAAGTACCACGTTGCGACCTTTTGGTCCAAGTGTAACTTTTACCGCATTTGCCAAAGCATCTACACCGCGCAACATAGAGCGGCGTGCTTCTTCACTAAATTTAATTTCTTTAGCCATTGTGTAATTACCTCCTAGAATTTTTTGTATATCACGTTACTTTAAGTAGTTTAGATTTAGCTTATAATCGACTCTCGCTTAGTCAAGAATCGCGTGAATGTCGCTTTCTTTCATAATCAAATATTCTTTACCTTCGTATTTGATTTCTGTTCCTGCATATTTAGAGAAAAGAACACGGTCGCCTTCCTTTACTTCGAGCGCTACACGTACTCCATCTTTCAAAGCTCCGCTACCTACTGCAATAATAGTTCCTTCTTGTGGCTTTTCTTTCGAGGAGTCCGGAAGCACAATCCCGAATGAAGTGGTTTCCTCCTGCTCGCTCGGTAGCACCAATACGCGTTCACCTAAAGGTTTGATCATGAAAAAATAGCCTCCTTTAAAATTATGTTATTTTGCTTCAAAACATAGTTTAGAACTTACCTGTCTTACTTCAAAATCTCTGGTGTTTATGAAAAATATCAATTGGACGCTATGAATATCTGGTCCATCTCATATTTTCCATAAGCATTAGCACTCGACAGCTTGTAGTGCTAACAACAATTTTTATGATACTCAACTTGAGCCCGGATTTCAAGTCCTTTTACACAAATTCGCATTTGTTTTCGTAAAAAATAACGTTTCACTGGTTGTCCTAGGCACACACTCTATACATTCTATCCACAGGGTGTGAAAATATGCGTATGATTTCAGTAGTCTCAACTGTACCACCTACGCCCGAACATTTCAAAAAACGGGGGTTTAAAACAAAAGAACTGTCTCTTTCGTAGAAAAATCTACTTAGTGACAGCCCTCTTATCATCATTCCTCACTCTTGGTGTACTGAGCTTCCCTTGCCGCATCCGCAGCAAGCTGTTTGCGATAGACGAAGGCGGACAGGAATACGCTGAACTCATACAACACAAGCAGCGGGATCGTCACCAGAAAGTCTGAGATGAAGTCCGGAGGAGTGATGACTACAGCAATAAAGACAAGCGTGAAATAAGCGTATCGACGCATTTTACGCAAGCGTAACGGGTTAAGAACCCTCAGTTTGGTCAGAAACATCACCAGTAGCGGTAGCTCAAACAACAGTGCTAAAGGTAGCACCAGACTGAACATGAAGTTGAAATATTGTGCAATTCCGTAGGTCTCTTCCAGTCCCATACTCCGGGTGATAGAGATTGTGAACGAAAGCGCCATTGGAAATACAACATAATAAGCAAAAGAAAGACCGATTAGAAAAAGAACAAAAACATAGGGTACATAACGTAGTGTTGCACTACGCTCTTCCGGTCGTAAGCCCGGACTAATAAACGCCCACAGCTGGTAAGCAATAAAAGGAACTGAAATGACTAATGAAACCGCCATTGCGATCTTCATATACATTCCGATACCATCCCAGAATGAGAACGCATGCAGAACAAACCCTTGCGCTAGATCTGTACTAATTAAATAATCGTAGATTGGCTTGGCACAGAACAGCCCCCCTACCAATCCCAAAACAAATATAATCAGCACATAAATAATCCGTTTACGCAGCTCGGTGAGATGATCCACCACCGACATTTCTTCCGATTCGAGAGACATCCTGACACCATCCCATGACAAGAATAGAAACGCCACACCGACTGTATGTATAGCTGTGCCCGTTTCTGCAGAAAGCAGCAACCAAA
Source organism: Paenibacillus sp. Marseille-Q9583 (assembly GCF_976954365.1). Taxonomy (NCBI): domain Bacteria; kingdom Bacillati; phylum Bacillota; class Bacilli; order Caryophanales; family Paenibacillaceae; genus Paenibacillus; species Paenibacillus sp. Marseille-Q9583. The sequence goes on along the minus strand of NZ_CDRJTB010000002.1, from coordinate 183,938 downwards.
TTGAAAAAGGGACATCTCCTAAGTCTATTAGACTTGAGAGATTGCCCCATTGTTAAATCTTTTATTATTCCGGCAGGCGTTTGTCCTGAGGAATATCTGCAGCGACCGTCTGCGGGGCCGTCGGCACAGGAGCTTCGCTCTTCTTCACCGGATCACCATCACCAATGATTTCACGTGCGCCTTCCTTAAATTCACGGAAGGTTCGTCCAACTGCGCGGCCTAACTCTGGCAGTTTATTCGGTCCAAAGAGGAGCAGTGCCAGTATAACCAACAAGATAATACCCGGAGTACCAATTCCACTAAACATTATTATTCCTCCTTGTCCGTCTATCCGATCATGGTATCGATTACGATAATCTAATAATACCATAACTTATGTCACAGTTACATCCACTATCTTCTATAAATAGTTTATCCTTGTGACGTGACAAGAATATGACAATGTTATTGACGGTATTGGCCAGTTACCATGAGTAACGCTTCAGGTAGTTGATCCATAATGGCTGCTAAATTCTCATGAACACCCTTCGGTGTGCCCGGTAAGTTGACAATCAACGTGCGTCCACGAATGCCGCATATCCCGCGGAACAGCATCACCGCACGGTTTTTTTGCATCACCGTACTTCGCATCGCTTCAGAAAGTCCAGGCACTTCCCGTTCGATTACACGCCGGGTTGCCTCTGGAGTCACATCGCGTATCGCTAAATCCGTACCTCCGGTAGTCAATACCAGATCTGCTTGAAAATAATCTGTAAGTTCTATCAAAGCTGCGATAATCTCATCTTGTTCATCGGGCACGATCCGATATTCAACGATCTCGCCTCCAAGTTCCTCTTCCACCAGCTCCCGAATAACCTGGGCGCTCGTGTCTTCCCGTTCGCCCCTGGCCCCTTTATCGCTGGCCGTTAGGATTGCTGTTTTCCACGCCATAGGTTTGTCCTCCCTCTCTATGTATAATTGGCTGTACAGTGCAGCCCACTTGCTTCAGCGCATCGAACGTCAGCTCTGTTCATGGTTCAAGCGCGTAATCTCCATTCTTGCCTCCACTTTTAGACACTAAGAGCGTTGGTCCGATAATCATGTCCTTCTGAAGAGCCTTGCACATGTCGTACACCGTTAGTGCTGAGGCAGATACAGCGGTCAATGCCTCCATTTCAACTCCGGTCTTTCCGGTAGTATGGACTGTTGCTTCTATATAAAGTTCATCTTCGCTGTTATCGGAGAAGCGGATGTCAATACCGGTAAGTGGGAGCGGATGGCACATCGGAATCCAGTCAGACGTCTTCTTGGCCGCCATAATTCCAGCGATCTGCGCAACGGCAAGTACGTCTCCTTTACTGATCTTGCCTTCCTTGATGGCACTAAGCGTCTCAGTTGCCATCTTGATCTTACTCCGCGCGACAGCTGTCCGCTTCGTAATCTCCTTTTCGCTCACATCCACCATACGAGCTCTTCCCTGCTCGTTAAAATGGGTCAATTCCACGGCTCACTCTCCTTTTCGGCAGTGCACTATGCCATTTTCAGTAATCAGCATGTCCATAAAGGCATCATGCTCATCCATGGGCACTTTCGGAACCAGTTGCATACCAAAAGCTAGCCCGATCCAGACAGGGGGCTTCGCAGCGGCATACTCTTCCGTCTCCCATGACGCACGCAATCGATCATAGTATCCTCGGCCATAACCAAGCCTGCCTCCCTGAAGATCAAAAGCCAGCCCCGGAACAAACACAACATCCGGTAGTGTAACAACTTCAATCTCTTGTGAATCTTTGCCGGATACAATAGGTTCATGGATACCATACGCCCCCGGCTCAAGCTCACTCCAAGCGTTTACCATATGGACACTCATTGCACCACTTGCCGGAATGACACGCGGCAGCAGTACCCTACGCTGGTCCTTCCACACCTGTGTAAGAAGCGCGTTGGTATCGAGTTCAGAACGGAAAGATACATAGGCCAACAGTGAGGCTACGTCTTTCGCCTTCAGCCACTCTGATGCATGCTTGCAGACCAGAAAAGACAATTCCCTTCTCTGGTCCGAGGAGAGCTCGTTTCGGGCGATGGTCTTCTCAGTTCTTAGTTGTTGCTTTGCTTTGGAGATCACCGACTCCTTGCTTGACATCGCCCGGCAACCCCCTATATTTATCCCAAGCTTATCCTTGTTTGTAAATCCAGTTTACCACTCTTCTCCCCGGTTCGCCAAGGTGGATAGGACTGTGTTTCTGGGCCAGGTCGTTATTCTCTGCTTCCGATATATCGAGCTCTCGCTTGGGAAACGCTTTTCATGTAAACTATAGAATAAGTTGTTCATACGGCTGAGGTATAAATGCCAAGGCGAAATATGCAAGGGTGGAGGTTTCATCGTTATGCTTCTTCAAGCGACAGGAATTACAAAATCATATGGTATACAGAACGTACTAGACGGCATAAGCCTTCAGGTAAATGAAAAGGAACGTGTCGGACTCGTGGGTGTTAATGGTGCCGGCAAATCAACTTTTCTGCAAATTCTGGCTGGTGAAATGTCCTTTGACAGCGGTCAAATTCATAAATCAAAAGAAACTACTATCGGGTATTTAGCCCAAAATAGCGGACTTCAATCTGACAAAACCATTCATGAAGAAATGATGGCAGTTTTCGCACCACTGATCGAAGCCGAGGCTGAGCTAAGAGAGATGGAAGTAAGCATTGCCGATCCTAAGCTGGCAGAGGACCCAAAACGGTACGAAGAACTGCTCGAAAGATATGCCCGCCGATCAGATTGGTTCAAGGATCACGGCGGTTATGAAATGAATACACGAATCCGCAGTGTCCTGCACGGCATGGGCTTCGGCGAGTTCCCACCGGATACACCTATCTCCACACTTAGTGGTGGCCAGAAGACTAGACTCGCATTAGCCCGCATTTTGCTTCAGGCTCCCGATCTTCTAATGCTGGATGAACCGACGAACCATCTGGATATCGAAACATTAACATGGCTTGAGGATTATCTTCGCAGTTATGCTGGCGGAATTCTGGTCGTATCTCATGACCGTTATTTCCTTGATCGGCTTGTAACTACTATTGTAGAGATCGAGCGTCATCAATCTCGGCGTTATACAGGCAATTACAGCCGATATGTAGATTTGAAGGCTGCCGAATATGAAACACGGATGAAGCAGTATGAGAAACAGCAAGATGAAATCTCAAGAATGGAAGATTTCGTTCAGAAAAATATTGTGCGAGCATCTACCACAAAACGTGCGCAGAGCAGACGCAAAGCGCTTGAGAAGATGGATCGTATTGATCGGCCGATGGGCGATCTGAAGAAAGCCAGCTTCTCCTTCGAGCCGGACTTCATGTCTGGTAAAGAAGTGCTGCAAGTCCGTAATGTTGCGGTTGCCTTTAATGATGGTCCACCTTTGTTCAAGGATGCTTCTTTCGAACTGCGCCGTGGAGAAACTGCTGCACTCATCGGTCCCAATGGCATTGGCAAATCTACACTGCTGCAGTGTATGACCGGAACCCGCGAGCCTTCAACTGGAACTGTGAATTGGGGGACTAAGGTAAAGGTCGCTTATTATGATCAGGAACAGACCCGCCTCAATCCAAAGAACACAGTAATGGAAGAGCTATGGAGTGAATATCCAATGATTGAGGAAGCCAGAATCCGTACGATCCTTGGCAACTTCCTCTTCAGCGGTGAAGATGTTCTTAAGAAGATATCCGCACTGAGCGGCGGCGAAAAAGCACGCGTTGCATTATCAAAGCTCATGTTGCGCGGCGCAAATATGCTCATCCTAGATGAGCCAACCAACCATTTGGATTTAGTCAGTCGTGAGGTTTTAGAATCAGCTTTAATTGATTTCGAGGGCACATTGCTCTTCATTTCTCATGACCGGTATTTCCTCAATAAAATGGCTGAACGGGTGCTTGAGCTTCATCCCGAGGGGATCGATCAATACCTTGGCAACTACGATGACTATATCGAGAAAAAACGAGAATTAGAAGAGATTGCGAAAGATGCCGCCGAATTAGCCGCCAAAAACGTCAACAAGGATGCTGCAGTTCCTGAAAAAAACGCTGTTTCCTCCTTCGAAGCGGACAAGCAAGCCAAGCGTGAAGAGCGTAACCGGAAGAGGCGCATTGCTGAGCTAGAGGAAGGCATTGCCTCACTAGAAGAGTCGATCGCTTTTATAGAGAATGAAATGACTAAACCTGAAGTTTATCAGGATTATTTAGCACTTCAAGGTCATGAAGAGGATCTGAAGAACAAAAAAACTCAGCTTACCGATTTATTTAACGAATGGGAAATCCTTGCTGACGAATAATGTAAAAGCCACTTCATAAATTTTTTTTCATATTTCTTATTTTGTTCATAAACAGTTATCCACAGCTCTATACACAGGTTTCGTGTATAACTCCCTACTAAAAAAGCCCCTTAGGGGCTTTTTTTATGCGTTAAATCGGTATTTTCAATTCCCAGGAATTATTATCCACCGAATTATCCACATTATCCACAATTCCCACAAGGTTTCATTGCTAACAAAAATGGTTATAAAGGTGATTTAAAAAGAGCTGACATTGCTGATTTTACGCACTTTTTACACAACTCAGACGGAATATGTGGATAACGTTGTCCACAACTTGACAAAAGAAATAACCCCACCTAAAACCTGTCATCAAAAGCTAAAAAAGAACCCGCCATCTCTAAATCAGACAGCGGGTCGATGTATATTAAACGATTTGTGTAGAGAGCAGAGCAGCGTTACAGGCTGCAATATAGGCAATCCCTGCTGCCATGATAATATCTTGATGCGTAGCTGTGCCTCTAAATTTAAGACCTTCCCACTCTACCATCACAGCCGCCTCCGCCTGGGCGTTCTCTCCACTTCCAAGTGAATGCAGCTCAAGTCCCGCAAAATCGATGTCCTCTGAGATGCCTTGCCCAATAGCAGCGATAATGGCTTCAAGCGGACCATCTCCAGTACTAGTATGAGAAGTTTCCTGTCCAGATTTCAAATGGCGAACCGTAACCGCGGCCACCCGGCGCTGGGCACTGCCTGCCAATACCTGAACCTCACCCAGTTCATAGACCTGAGCTTGCTGTCCAGTTGTACTGCTCACCATTTGCAGCAACTGGTCATCACTGACTACCTTTTGGCGGTCAGCGGTCTCTTTAAACGATTCATAAAGTGCATCCAGCTCCGCAGGCTCCAGCGTAATACCATACTTCGCCGCCCGGTCTTTCAGCGCATGTCTGCCAGAATGCTTGCCCAGAATGATCATGCTACGCGGGATACCCAGCCGCTCTGGGTCCATAATCTCATAGGTGCTACGATCCTTCAGCAAACCATCCTGATGAATCCCTGACTCATGCTGGAAGGCATTTCTTCCGACGACTGGTTTGTTATAGGCGATTGGAAAATGCATCGCTCCGCTGATCAGCCGCGAAGTATCATACAGCTTATCAAGCACAATGCCTGTTTCTGCTCCAATTGCATCCCCGCGGGTTTCGAGCGCCATCACAAGCTCTTCTAGTGCGCAGTTCCCGGTACGCTCGCCGACTCCGTTCACAGTGACTTCGATCTGCGTCGCACCTCCATCTATTGCTGCCAGACTGTTGGCTACAGCCAGCCCCAAATCATTGTGACAGTGGGCACTGTAGCTTACCGTTTCTCCACCTCTTGCTCCTAGCCGCACACGTCGGAACATTTCCCCATATTCATGTGGCAATGCGTAACCGACCGTATCGGGCAGATTGATAATAGAAGCGCCTTCCTCAATAACAGCTTCAATCATTTCAATCAAATCATCGATTCCTGTTCGCGCAGCATCCATCGCCGTGAATTCAACGACATCAGAGAATTGACGCGCATAAGCTGTCATCTCGCGGGCTTTGGCTACGACTTCAGCTCTGCTCATACGCAATTGATGCTGCAAATGAATATCAGAAGAGGAGATGAACAGGTGAATCCGCCGGCGTTCAGCATCTTGGGTTGCCCGGACTGCCGCGTCAATATCCCCTTTAACCGCCCGTGCAAAACCGCAAATTTCCACATTTCGCACCTTACGAGAAATCGTCTGTACTGCTGCAAAATCACCAGGGCTCGATATCGGAAATCCAGGCTCCATCACATCAACACCCAGATCCGCAAGCTTATAGGCCAGCAGTATTTTTTGCTCTGGGGTTAGACTTGCACCCGGAGCCTGTTCACCATCTCGCAGAGTCGTATCGAAAATTTGTATACGTTTCTTTACTGGAATAATCATCTGAATTCCTCCTGTTTTCCTCTTATTGGATTTCTTACCCTAACCTATGCTTCAGCGCAGATCCACACGTCGACTTGTGGTCCTGCTAAATTCCCCACCCACTGCTGCCGGCAGCTGATACGAATGAATCCTCTGCACAATTTGGAATGTGCAGAAGGTTCACTCTTGGCGTCTTAAATTGCGCCTGAGTCCATAACTCGAACCGCTTCAATAAGAACGCAAAAACCCGCCGTCTCTAATAAAGAGACGGCGGGTTACCCCTCCGCGGTACCACTCTTTTTGACGCATAGGCTATTCATATAATCAAGCCATTAAGCTGCGTCCAGCTCCTCTTCCCGGTCCATCCTGAGGATATCAGGATATTCTTGAAAGGTCCGATAACGGGGACAGCCGTAGGCAGCGTACTCTTATTTCCGCCGCTCCGCTCCCGGGCGAGATTCAAGACTTTCGGTGACTGCGTCGCACCACCCCGCAGCTCTCTGTTCACCGTATTCCCTACTACTCCCGTTCTTAGCGTGTATTATATACATTCTCACTACTCAAAATCCATACAAAAAAGCCTGCCATCTCATTCAAGAGACGACAGGCTGTTAACCTTCGCGGTACCACTCTTGTTGATGCTCTGTACCGGTTAAGTTACTGCCGATTCCAATTGAACATCCACTCTACGGTCCAGTATGTTAGATACTCGACCACCCTTTCACGGAGGTTACCCGTAGACGGTGTACGAACGTTCCGGCGACAATTGCCGGTAATGCTTCCACCGTTCCGCTCCCAGACGAGTTCAGGTCCCCTTCGACTGCGTCGCACCTACCCGCAGCTCTCTTATCCCAGAGTATCCTTACTACTTCCGCTCATCGCGTTTCCTTGTATAATTGAACTGATTATACTCGTTAGCTCCAAATGATGTCAATAGGCGGATACAGACCATTGTTCCAATGAGAATCCAGGGTCAGCAACCATATTCAGCGGAGTACCGCCATCATGCTGCCACTTCACGTATGCAGCAGCTCCAATCATAGCTGCATTATCCGTGCAGTATACCGGAGGTGGAATAATAAGCTCAATGCCCTCCGCTTCACAGCGTGAGATCAAAGCCGAGCGCAGGCCAGCATTAGCAGCAACACCTCCACACAGCAATAACTGCTTGGAGCTGGTAGCTTTAACAGCGCGTACCGCTTTTTCCACCAGTACCTCAACCACAGATTCTTGGAACCCGCGGGCAATGCCTGCGACATCTGGCATGAGACCCTTCATCTTGCTCTGATTCACAACGTTCAGCACAGCCGACTTTAAGCCACTGAAGCTGAAATCATAAGAACCCGGCTCCAGCCATACTCTTGGTAACGGTACAACCTCAGTCGCCTCGCGGGCCAGACGATCCACATGAGGTCCACCGGGATAAGGGAATCCTAGTGCTCGTGCCACTTTATCATATGCTTCGCCTACGGCATCATCACGGGTGCGTCCGATAATTCGAAACTCACCCTCACGCTCCATATGAACCAGTTCAGTATGCCCGCCGGACACCACTAGTGTCATGCATGGATACTGTAACTCTGCCACTAAACGGTTAGCATAAATATGTCCTGCAATATGATGTGTGCCAATTAGCGGCTTACCCCATGCGAGGGCAAGGCTCTTGGCAGCTACTACCCCGACAAGTAAAGCCCCCACCAAACCTGGGCCTTGTGTAACCGCCACCGCCGACAACTGATCTGGTGTAACCCCTGCTGTAGAGAGTGCTTCTTCTATCACCAGTGTAATTACTTCCACATGCTTACGGGAAGCTACTTCTGGTACCACGCCGCCGAAGGCGCGATGTGTCTCAATCTGACTCGAGATGATGTTGGATAACACTTCAGAGCCATCTTTGACTACAGCGACCGACGTTTCATCACAACTCGTCTCAATAGCAAGTATTAGTACAGGCTGTGCTGCGCCCGTTTCTGTCTTCATTTCAAGTCCACGCTTCCTTCCATATTCCCATGCTCCTCGTACTCTGGCAGATCCGCCCACATAATGAGCGCATCTTCGCGATTATCGGAATAATATCCTTTGCGTGTGCCAGCAGATCGAAAGCCTTTTTTACGATATAAATTCTGTGCTACCTCGTTCGATACCCGTACCTCAAGTGTAATAGACTTCATACCTACATAAGACGCCGTCTTCATCAGTTCTTCGAGCAAACGCTCGCCCCATTTACGTCCACGATAAGCTTCAAGTAGCGCTATATTCGTCACATGCGCCTCATCCACGATGGCCCACATACCGGCATAACCGATAATATGGCCTGCCAGCTCCATAACCATATATTTTGCAAAATGATTATGCGTCAGCTCGTTGCGAAAAGCTTCCTCTGTCCAAGGCATCGTGAAGGCTTCCCGTTCAATGATAAGAATGTCAGGAATATCCGTAAGCTTCATCAAACGAAAAACAAGTTCAGCCTCTTGAGCTATCATTGATTCCGCTTCCGTCATGGTTTCTTTAAGCCCCCTTCTCTGCTTAACCGCAGATTGGCCTCCGCTTCTGAAATCTGAGTATAGTTAGGGATCAAGCTATGGATATCATCTTTCTCTACCTGAAGCCGCGCTTCTCCAAGAAATCCTGTCCAGCGGCCTTCCATTTCATAAGGAACTGCAATAGAAACACCAAGATCCTTCAATGGACGAAGCGATTCCTCACTGCCATGAACTGCAGTCTCCCCAACAAACCAAAGAACAGCGGGCTTATTCCCTTCGACTGAAGCCTGTCCTAAACGTTCAGCTAAGTACTCCACCCAATCTGCCATCAGGCGGATGGCATCAGGCTCAAGACGGCTAGGCGCATTATTTCCCTCAGCTGCGAATAATCCTGTATACACCTGTCCTCGGCGCGCATCCATTAGTGGAATGATCCAATCAGGCCCGTAGCTGTTATTCTCGGTAGTTTGTTCCGACGCTTTGGTCATCACGTTGTTCTTGAGGGCTGTTTGATATCCGCCCCACGCCACTGCATGTAGACTCGAAATACCGACAACTGGGACATCCCATGCCCATGCCAGCGTTTTGGCAGCGGTAACTGCGATACGTGTTCCTGTATATGATCCAGGACCCACACCAACAGAAATCCCGCCCAGCATTGCAGCAGTAGTTCCTGTAGCTTGCAGCGCCTGCTCAATGATCGGCAGTAAATGCACCGAATGATTCCGTTCTCCGGAAGCATTTATTTCATGCAGTAGTAACCCGTTCTCTGTAACTGCCACGCCTAATACTGCAGTTGATGTATCCAGCGCTAAAAGCCGCTTGCGCGGCTCTGTATTCTGATTCGTCATCTTCCTTAACCCCACTTCTGGATCAGCTGCCGGCAAAGCTCACCATACGGCTCCCCGATTCCGGTCACCGTAATCATTCTTTCATCTGGCCCCACTGTTTCCATGTATATATGCATATGCCGCGGCGGCATTAAATCCGTAATAATACTGCTCCATTCCACCAAGCACACTCCTTGCCCGTAGAAATACTCATCGAGTCCAAGCTCATCCGCTTCCTGAAGCGAAATCCGATATACATCCATATGATATAGGGGCAGACGGCCCTCGTACTCTTTAATAATTGTAAAAGTAGGACTGTTTACGATCCCCTTTACGCCGAGATGCCTAGCGTACCCTTGTGAGAAGGCTGTTTTTCCTGCGCCCAGATCGCCATCCAGACCGATAATCATCCCTGGCGTTGAAGCAGTAGCTAGAGCAGCTGCAAGCAACTCCGTATCCTGGAGGCTGTAAGAACGGTAAGTGAACACCGTTTCGTCTGTATTGTCCAACTACAACTACCACCTTTTAAAATATACCTGCCAAAAACCATTACTATTAATTATATCGGTATGCTTCATCCACCGCAACAACTGTCCCAATTCAATCTCCCATGCCAGTATGCCAACAATAGAAAAAGAGACCTCTACGCAAAAATAAGCATAAAGAGTCTCTTTTATAAAAGTGTGATTTATCTTATCTTATCTCAGCTCTTCGAACAAACCCTTGTTAATGATCCTGCTCCTCTAACCGTTCAACGCCTACCGTATGCGTATTCGTTGGTCGAGAGCCCACTTGAACCGTAGCCATTCCGTTCTGTGCATCCACATGCTCAATCCATACAGGTTCTCCATCCAAATGCACACTTACCGTCTCTTTAGAAGCATAAATATCCTGTGCTCGTTTAACGTCCATCACTGTTCTCCTCCTTTATTTTTCCTAAATCTCACGATTCTAATGGCGAAGTTTCTTCGAGGGTTGATTCCGCATCAAGCTTCTCCGAGTCCGAGACCTGACTTGCTTCCGGTGGAGCTATAATGCTGTCCCAATCCACAACTGTTGCTGGAATATCCTGCTCGCTCAGCGCATCGATCCACTCGTTTCCACGCGGTTCCATGACTTAGTATTCTCCTCCTCAGCTTTATAAGCCTGATTTTATATTTTCCCATGATTCACAAAAAATGCACCCGGCTAGAAAAGCCTTTCCTGCCTCATACTAACCCAAAGCAAATAACTTAGATCAGGAGGCGTTTCTCATGCATACCGTTTGGAAAGGAGCCATCAGCTTCGGGCTAGTGCATGTTCCGGTTAAAATGTTCTCCGCTACGGAAGACAAGGACATTTCTCTGCGTTATATCCATAAAGAATGCGGCAGCCCACTGTCGTATGTACGTAAATGTCCGGTGTGTGACAAAGAGGTGGCTTGGGAAGAAATCGGCAAGGGTTATGAATATGAAAAAGGGAAGTTTGTTCTATTCGACAAAGAGGAATTGGATCAATTGACCGACGAAAGCAGCAAAAGCATTACCATACTCGATTTTGTTGATCTGACGGAGATCGATCCAATTTATTTTCAAAAAACCTATTACTTATCCCCGGATCAGGCAGGGACAAATGCATATCGGCTTCTTATGGAGGCCATGCGTCAAACTGGTAAAATTGGCATCGCCAAAATTTCGATTCGTTCCAAAAGCAGTCTGGCTGCTATTCGTGTGCTGGAGGATTGTCTCGCCATCGAGACTATTTTTTATCCTGATGAAGTGAGACCGGTCTCACAAGTGCCTGGCCTGCCCGAAGCAGGAACGGTGAATGATAAAGAGCTGGATATGGCCAAGCTGCTCATTTCACAGCTATCCACGCCCTTTGATGCGGCAAAATATACCGATGATTATCGCCAGCGTATGCTTGATCTAATCTCACATAAAATTGCAGGTGAGGAATTTCATATTGCTCCTGCCAAACAAGAAAACAATGTGATTGATCTAATGGCTGCATTGCAGGCCAGTATTCAGGCTGTACAGCATATCCCTACAGACCCTGGTCCTTCTTTAGCAGGCACCACAAAGACTAAGTCTAAAGCGGCTCCTGCGGCCAAAAGAAAAACATCCAAGACCAAAACAGCCACCGCCGAATCTGCCGATCAGCAAAACGAGGCTTCCGGGCCGATTCCAGTCATCGCACCAAAACCAAAACGTCGCAGTGCAAAAAGCAAAACAACCGTATCGTAGGAGGCTCTGCTCATGAAGCTTCAGCCTATTATTCCTTTTGAACCCATACTGGCTGGGCAGCTTCCAGCAGGCAACCAATGGATCGCACAGATTAAATGGGATGGCGTTCGTATGTTGTCCTATTACGACGGAAGCACTACTCAGCTTATTAACAGACGTGGCAACTATCGTACAGCGCAATATCCTGAGCTTACTGATGTATCTGCTTACTGCAAGGCGGATTCCGTTATTCTTGATGGTGAAATCATTGCGCTCAAGGACGGCAAGCCCTCATTTCACGAGGTGATGCGAAGGGACAGCTTAAAGAATGGCTCCACCATTTCCGTCGTTAGGCATCAGGTTCCTGTCATTTATATGATTTTTGATATTCTGTTTTATAATGGCCAATCGACGATGGATCAGCCTTTATTCTCACGGCAGCAGCTGTTAAACGATATTCTGCTGCCGCATCCCCATGTTCAGGCCGTACCCAGCTATACCGATCCAACAGAATTATTCGCCGCTGCTCAGAGTCAGAGCTTAGAGGGAATCGTCTGTAAGGATATCAACAGTACTTATGCTCCCGGTGGAAAAGATAAACGCTGGCAGAAACGCAAAATCATTTCTGATCTTACGGCAGTAGCCGGGGGTGTAACGTTCCGAGACGGCATTGTCAATGCGCTACTTCTTGGGCTGTATGATGTTAAAGGAAATTTGCATTATATCGGACATGCCGGGCCAGGAAAATTGACTGTACAGGATAAACGCGACTTAACTGCAGAGGTACAGCATTTAAAAATAGATCAAATGCCCTTTACAGCTGATCCCCAGCGAGGGAAGGGTGCTTTTTGGATAAAACCGAAGCTTGTCTTCAAAGTTCATTTTTTGGAATGGAATACCTCAGGCACTCTTCGTCAGCCGGTTACTCAAGCTAGGGTAGATCTTCCTCCCGAATCATGTACTATGGAGCAAAAAGGATAAACTCTTTCCAAAAAAACGTCCTCCCGAATTTATCGAGAGGACGTTTCTTATTGCGCTGTAAGACTCGTTACAATGGTCTCCAGCTCTGCTTTTGTCTGCGCAGTATTTTTCGTATTCGCAAGCGTATAATCAATACTTCCATCCGCACTGGACCATACAAGCTGGACTTTTAGATCTCCATGGTGAGGACCAAACACCGTGTAAACTGCTTCAACCCCGTTGATGGTCAAATTTTCATCCTGGTCGCCAGGCAGCTGCGCTAAAGTAACCCCTTCCGGAAGCGTATATGCTGGAGCTGATTTTAGATTCAATCTCTCCCCATTTCGCAGATAAGTGATAGAAGTTTCTGTATCGCTCCACTTTAAGCTTTGTGAGATTACTTTTTTACCAGCAGCTTGTGCTTTAGCTTTTACCTGATCTCTGAGGGTTTTATACTCTGTACTGAAAAACTTCGGAAGCACTGGATTTAAAACGACATCCTGCAGCTTATAATCCTCCGGGAGAGAAGCTGGTATCAAGAGTGACTTTCCGCTTAATGAAGATAACTTCTGCGCTGCTTCATTTGTAGAACTGAATCTGTACGGCATATAGCTTACACTCAAATCTTCCTCTGGATTAGATTTTTTGTCATTAACATAGAGAGCCTTAATTTCTCCCGCTTGTAGGGGAACAGCATATTCTTTGGCAATCAAATCCTTAATCGTTGGCGATACCTGTGGTGATTTCTGCTCAACCGGAACCGTACCTTTGCTTTTATTATTGCTTCCCGCAGGCACTGCGCCTGCTGTTCCACTTACCGCACTCATTAACACTATCAGGCTCAAAGCCGTGATGGCCGCACTTTTTTTAATCATCATTATAATATCCTCCCTTAACCCTTGGTTATTTGATCATGCTTTTAGCTACAGCCAACATTTCATTTGTCGTCAGCTTACTGACCCGATTGTCTGAAAGGGTATATTGTATTGCGCCTGATTTATCCAGCCACACTAGCTTAGTGTTGAAACTTGCTTCTTTAGCCGAATCGGTTGTAAGAATTACTTTCCTACCGTTGACCGTCAGTTCTTTCTTAGTTTCCGAAGCTCGTACAAAAGGCACCGCTCCTTCGGGAAGTTTGGCGGGCGGCACTCCAGTTACAATGCTAAAATTGGCTTTTCCTTTGGCATACAGCTGCATAGACAAGTTCGTCTGGCTCCAGCTGATGATCTTGCTAAACAACTGTTTGTTGGGATCACCTGCCGCCGCTGCTGCCTTTAGTTCCTGCTCTAATTGCAAATACAGCTCTGAATCGTTTGCTACAGACGGTGGATAAATGATGGCTGTCGCCAGAGCGAAGCCCTTAGGAAGATTTCCAGGCTGTGGAGTAGCTGGACCCTTCAACGCTTTGAATTTAGCAGCAAAGGATTTGTAGTCTTTAAAAACAAATCCTTTGCCAGAGAAGCTGATCGTATCCTGAGGGTTGGAGACTTTGTCACGTCCGTAGTAGGCCAAGTACGTACCTTCCTTCAATCCCGCTACCAGGGCCTGCAGTTCCTTCTGGAGCTTCTGATCGGTTGGTACTGCAGTCTGCTGCCCAGAGGCAGCTGCGACCGAAAGAAACAAGCCAGGCGCAACCCCACTCACAACTACTCCTGTTCCTAACAAGGTTGCTGCAGAGAGCGCAATCAGTGTTTTTTTGAGTTCATCATTTAGCTTCAATTTCTAAATCACCTCCTTCTAACTACACTTCTATAACACCTGAGCATGGGAAAAAGGGACATTTTCTTATAAAAAAAGAGGCCGCCCCAAGTAGATTTCACTACTTTTGAGACAGCTTCTCATATTGTACGGATAGAACAACAGTAGCTAGCGAATGAAACTATTGGCAATCACTTGCCATTGTTCACGGGTTAAACTGTTATTCAATCCATCATTTAAACTACGAATCGTCTGGCTGGATTCATCATACCAATACAAACGATTCTGGGAAGACCAAGTCTGCTCCCCCTTCTTTGTACTCGCTGCGATAAAAACTGCTTCTTTACCAGTACCTGTCATAGACCATTTTTCGGCAGTCTGACCTTCCAAGATAGACACTTGCGTTATACCACCCATATAGGCGCTCTGACTTAAGGATAGTTCAATTGTTTGATCCTCCTTATGGTAGGTAACCTCAGCACTCTCTATGGTATTCACAACGATCTTCTCCATAAACAGCTTTTGGCCTGTCTTATCGACCTTTGCTTTTTTTTGAAATTGTTCAAGCATTTCCTTATATTCCTTGTCTATCGGCCAGTAAGGAGGAGCGGCTTTAAAAGTAGCATACTCAAATTCATAATCATTAGCGAGTATGGAAGGCAGCTCGGACCAGAAATCGCCAGTCCCTTTTAATTCTTTTACGAAATCTTGATATTTAGAATACACTGGAGAACTGAAAGCGAACTGCAATTGATTTCCATAGCCTAAACCTTTGGCCAACTTAGTAAACTCAGTATCATTCACATAATAAGCAGCCATTTCTCCAGCATTTAAGTGAGCAAGCACCTGCTCTTTATAAGTCGCTAATAAACTCATATACTTCTCTATCGCAGGAGAGGTCGAAGGAACAGGGGTATTATAGTGCACCGTCTGTACAACAGCCTTCCCTCCGCTGTTCACTAATGTAATAGCTCCATCCGAAGGCTTGGTGATGTCAATTGCAGACAGGCTACCATGTTCCTTTAAACCTCCAAGTCCAGACAGCTGAAGGGCACCAAATCCGATCATCCCCAGCAATACAGCTGCGGAGACCCCTGAGAGAAGTCTTTTTCTAAATTTAGATGGATGTGGGAGTATCTTCGCTTGCTTCTGCATAACGGGATCTCCCGGCTCTGAGAATGACTCCAGCTCGTCTCTGAGGTTCGCCATTTCTCCGACCATCGTTTTCTGTTGATCATGAATTGCCCTTACCCGATTCATAACTGCTGCTTTTACATCTAGTTCGTCGCAGTTCCCCAATGCGTCCATTTTCTTTATCATTTTCTCTTCAACACAGCTTCGTTGCCCCACCATTCCGTCCCCCCTTTTTGAGCATTCATCATTTTGCCAAGCTTCGTAATCGTACGCCTGTATTTCTTCTTCACAGCATCAGTATTCTTATCGAGGATCTCCGCAATCTCCGGGAAGCTCTGTTCCTCAAAGATTCGCAGAACTAACAGATTTCGTTCATCTAATTTCAATTTCAAGAGGGCAAAGGTGAGATGTTCGTTAAATATGTAACGGTCCATCAACTGTTCCGGGCTTTCTGCAGGAGGATCCGGTTGAAAAAGCGCCATAATCTTCAAATGTCTTTGGCGTTTGCGGATCAGACTGAGGCAATGATGATAGGCAATTTTATATAGCCAGGAAGAAAAGCTCGTGATAGGGCGATATGTGCCTATGTGCTGATATGCCTTCACTAGAATATCCTGTACCGCATCCTCCGCTTCCGTACGGCTCCCAAGCAGCCGGCAGCAATAGCGGTAAATCGGCTTTTGAAAAGCTTCGACGATAAGGGCATAGGACTCTACCTCGCCTGCCTGTACCCGAACGACGGTGTGTTCGATCCCGTCCAAAATCAGCAAACTCCCCTTTCACATAACCGTATAACCTTATAACTCTAATGATCATCCAAAAGGGACACTTTGGAAATATTTTTTTCAATGAAAAGGAACAGACTGGCACATAATACCCTCATTCCTATAACAGAGAGGAGGTTCAGGATGCCAGCAGCCATCAAAGGCACAATTACTGTAGACGGCCAAGAGATAACCATTACCAACCCAGAGAAGCTGCTATGGCCGGATTGCGGGATTACGAAGCGTATCTATCTGGAAAAGCTCGCCGCGCTCTCTCCCTACCTGCTGCGTTATTGTCGAGATCGTCTACTAACCGTAATACGTTATCCGCATGGTATCTCTGGAATGTCCTTTTATCAGAAAAATGCACCTGATCCTCTTCCAGCCTTTGTCCAGACCGCTGTTCACGAGAATATTAACTATATCAAGCTGCAAGGTTTACCTGAGCTGATCTGGCTGGGTAATCTGGCTGCTTTGGAGTTTCATCCTTCTTTGCATTATGTAGGTAGCGAGCTGCCTTGTGAATGGATGATTGATCTAGATCCGTCGCGTGAAGTCGAGCCCCGTATAATGGAAGCAACTGCAATCGTAGGGACGGTCCTAACCTCCCTTGGTTTATCCTCTGTGCCCAAAACCTCCGGGGCTACCGGGGTGCAGATCATCGTTCCTATCGAGACTGGCGTTACCTTTGATGGATTACGAAAAATCGGACACTTTGTGGGTCGTTACGTCACTGAAAAGCATCCCGATTTATTCACCTTGGAGCGTCTGAAGAAGAATCGGGGAGATAAAATCTATTTTGACTACCTCCAGCATTACAGTGGCAAAACATTAGCTGCACCTTACACGCCGCGTGCCAGGCCGCTTGCTACAGTATCCACACCATTGCTCTGGAAAGAGGTTCAGCAAAACGTATCTCCTACTGATTTTCATCTGCTCAATATTGAGGAACGCCTGCAACAGATGGGAGATCTTTTGGAAAAAGTGCCACCGCAGCCCGTCAAACAACTCATTGCTAAGCTCCCATAGAGATGGAATGCCACGAATAATGAGCTCAAAAACAGCAATAAGCCCGCAGCATCATTTCATGCTACGGGCTTATCAGGCGTCCCACTCAAGGACAGAAGGTATATTGTTTAAGAATACGGCATATTGAGTCTTGCTCACCGTATTTATTGCTCCATTATTCGTAAAAATACCTTCTTTCAGTTAATAGTACTAAAGTGCCAAGCTAAAACGCCTTCGGCGTCCTTTTAGGATGGTAAGCTAATGAATCGCTTTCTTCTTGAAACGGCCACCTTTAACATCATGAATGTTACCTATTGCGATGAATGCACCAGTATCCCAATCCTCAACAATGGATTTAAGCTTGGCTTCTTCCAAACGGGTGATAACCACGAAGATCACTTTCTTATTCTCCCCGGAAAATCCGCCTTCTCCATCTAAATAAGTAACACCACGTCCAAGACGTTCCGTCAAGGCTTCACCGATATCACGGAATTTATCACTAATAATCCATACCGATTTCGACTGATCCAGACCCTCAAGTGTAATGTCAATTACCTTGAATGCAATATAATAAGCAATTAGTGAGAACATCGCATTATTCCAACCGAACACAAATCCAGCTCCGGATAAGATGAACAGGTTGAAGAACATAACAACTTCACCTACAGAGAAGGGAAGCTTCTTGGCTACTAGAATCGCAACAATTTCTGTACCATCTAGAGATCCACCAAAACGTACAACTAGCCCAACACCTACACCAAGAATGATTCCCCCAAAAACGGCAGCAAGCATTGGCTCAACCGTAAAAGCATTCACATGATGCAACATTGAAGTACCAATAGACATAAGCACAATTGCATATAAGGTAGATAAGGCAAAGGTCTTACCTATTTGCTTATAACCGATTAACAAGAACGGAAGGTTTAACAGTGTCAATAAAATCCCCAGAGGAATGTCGAATAGATGTGATAAAATAATGGAGATACCGGTAATCCCACCATCAATCATTTGATTCGGTACGAGGAATATCTCAAGTGCAACAGCCATCATTGCTGCCCCAATGGATAACATGATCATTCGCTGCGCGAACTTAGCCATTTTATGTGTTCCAGTCTTCTGCAGCTTGTTCTTTTCCTCTTTGGCAATCATTTGTGGACTCACATTCATAGAACTCCCCCTACAATTTAACAGTATAGTGTTGAAACATTCGGAAGTATAATTATAATCTATACTTTCTTACATTTCTTCTTATACAATTATTATATCACAAAATAAGCCTTAATAATGAATGGAACACGTTATATCCTTCGAAAAAATCAGATTTAGTCCTCTTTCCGCTCATAATAGCGGAGATAACAACTGACACAGCCCTTCACCGAGTTTGACAATTCGCCCTCTCTCCTTAAACTTTACAGGATCAATAAATTCACTGTGCTTTTGATCCTTCTCAAACCCTGTGACTAGAGCGGATATAGCATCAGGATGTAGCAGCACAGCAGTCAATTCAAAGTTAGAATAAAAGCTGCGCATATCCAGGTTTGCACTCCCCACTGTAGCGAGCAGATTATCGATAATCATGATTTTGGCATGCATAAATCCTTTAGTATAGCGATAGAATTTCACTCCAGCGTCTTGTAAATTTTCTAAATAAGACAAAGAAGCATGATAGACAAGCACATTATCAGGCTTCGCCGGAATGATAATTCTTACATCCACTCCACGAAGTACTGCACTTTTCAAGGCCCGGCAGATGGCAGGATCAGGAATAAAATACGGTGAAGTAATCCAAATCCGCTGTTTAGCTGCACATAAGGCGGCAAAATACATTTCTTGAGAGGCGTCCATTGCAGCATCCGGACCACTCCCAACAATCTGCACGGCTTCTTGTGACTCACAATTATGTTTTGGGAACAGACGCGGATGGCTTGTACTTTCGCCAGAGGCCAGTCTCCAATCCTTTAAGAAGACATACTGAATATAATATACAGAGTCACCCTCGAGACGCAGATGGGTATCACGCCAGTATCCCAGTTTGAGATCCTTCCCCAAATAATCATCCCCTATATTCATTCCACCCGTGAAGCCAACAAGGCCATCCACCACCAGAATCTTCCGATGATTACGGAAATTAAAACGACGGTCCAACAGAGAACTAATCGGAGGTAAAAAAAAGTGGAACTCCACCCCAGCATTTCTCATCGTTCGAATAAACCTACGACTTAATTTATGACTGCCCAGACCATCACAAAGCAAGCGTACCTTAACGCCTTGACGTGCCTTCCGAATCATAACATCTTGAAATTGCTCACCGATCTCATCATCACGATAAATATAAAATTCCATATGTATATGTTCTTTCGCTTCTTCCATAGCTTCCAGCATAGCATCATACGCTTCTCTCGCAGATGATAATACCCTGCTCTTGTTATAACCAGTAATTGGCCCTTCTGCGATCTTAGAAAGCAAACCCAATAGACCCTTATTGTTCTCAAACTGAGTGTTTCCACTCTCAGTAACATCCTTTACTACCTTAATATTGCCAGAGACATGCGAACGAATTTCACGAAATAGTGTAGTACATCTTTTGTTTAATTTTGGATTCTGTCTATAATCACGGCCCAGAAAATAATAGAATGCCAGACCCAGCGGCGGACAACAGAATGAAATGAACAACCACGCCAAAGCCCTTTGCGGGCGACGAAACTCCATAAATACAATTACTGCGACCTGAATAATAAATAGACTTAGAATTATCGCAAAGATCTTCAATTCCCTACCCCCTTCATTAATAAAACAGTTATCAATAGACTCGCTGCGACGATTCTATTATTGGTTTTGCCGTAACTCTCTTTCTTTATTCAAACAAACCGTTGTCATGTTCCTGAAAGATATGGAATACATAGAGTAGTAAGACAATTCGGGATGAGCCTAATGGAAGTAAGGTCGTTAGCTTCGTGTATCGTAAGGCGGCTGCCATATGCCGCAGAAAGGAGAAGCCATGAAGAGTCAGCCAGATCATAACCGGATTACGCTGCTCGTCGTAAGGGATGCCGGACGCCCAGTCAAACAACTCCAGATCTCCAAGCCACTTGCGTTCGCCCTGCCGGCGGCAGCAGCCCTGTCCCTCTCCAGTCTGGTCACCTCTATGCATTTCCATGCCTCACAGTCGATCTCACAACTGGAAGCTGAGGCAGCCGCACTATCACTAACCAATCTCCGCATGGAAATGAAGGTCGCTGACAAGGATAAGGATCTAATGCAGCTTCGTACTCAAGTCAGCGAGCTATCAGAAGAGGCAGATCATATTAAAGACAAGCTGAAGAGTGTAAATGCGCTGGAACAGGAGTTGCAGTCTTTGATTAACAAAAGCAAAGGCTCCGCCGCTGAAACAAAAGAATCAAAAAAGGGGTCAACCGCTTCAAACTCAACCTTAGGCTTATCGAGCCGTAACGCTGTGCCAATTCCAACTGAGACATCTTTTAAAGCTACAATCACATCACAGGTAGGCGGAGAATATATCGCGTCTTATCAGAACGAATCGCTGAATCTAGTGGAGGAAACAAAAGACGATTTCGAAGAGATCCACGGTATGCTCGATGAAATGGTGGAAAGTATTACTCAAACTATCACTCTGGCGGAGCATGCGAATAACGTTCAAGCCAATCAACAGGCAAAAAAAGCTCAAGCTGAAAAAGCCAGACTAAATGCAGCGGTACTCTGGCCTACCGATTCTAGGGTCATCTCCTCAAGCTTCGGCTACCGAACAGATCCTTTCAAAGGCTTATCCGCGTTCCATTCAGGTGTCGATATTGCCGGGAACTTAGGCGATCCTGTATATGCCGCCTTAGACGGGGAGGTCGTTACCTCCGAGCAGATGGGTGCGAGAGGCAAGTATGTCGTGATCAAGCATTCGAACGGGCTTGAAACCTGGTATATGCATCTGCAGGCAATGAATGTATCTGCGGGAGACAAGGTTAATAAGGGGCAGAAGATCGGCTTGCTTGGAAACACTGGCCGAAGCACAGGACCTCATCTTCATTTTCAGGTAGTGAAGCAGAACAAAACTGTGGATCCATTGGATTATGTTAAACCTTAAACGTTAATGTAAAAATTTATGAAATAGGAGGAATTTATACATGTGGAACAAGCGGCAGCAGCGTGCCTCTATCAAGTCTACTGACTCTCTGATTGGGCATGGGGGTACGCTCGAGGGTAAAGTACATTGCGATACGAACCTGAGGATTGAAGGTACCTTTAGCGGAGAAATTATATGCAGTGGTGTAGTCACTGTAGGTGAGGAAGGCACGGTACGCTCCAGTATTAGGGCAGAAGAGATCGTTATCGCTGGTAAAGTATATGGAGATGTTACCGCAGACCGTAGGCTCATTATGACTGGTACTGGCGAGCTGCACGGTAATATTTCTGCAGGAGCACTAAGTATTATGGAGGGCAGCCTGCTTAATGGGTCCATCGCCATGCAAGAACAGCCCACCTCTGAACAAGCAGGTGAGCTCAAAAGTAATACCAAAAAGAACAAGACAGCAAAACGTTCCTCCAAAGCAGAAGAAACGCTTGAAGCCGGTTAATCCTATTTTTATCCAGCAACGTCCCGTTTACGGAAGACAAACCAGGAAACTGCTAAGAATATAACATAATACACTGCCAGCACAGCAATGGAGAAGCCTAGTGTAGCACCACCTGGACCAACATCAGATCCCATGTAGACCCTTAGATCCATATGAGTGAAAATTAAATATCTGGCCCATTCGAACACATCCGGATTAAGCAAAGCCGCGAAAATACCTTGGGCAAACATGATAAACATAGATAAACCTATCGCCAATCCACTTGCACGGAATACGGAAGAGATCATAAAAGCAAGCGTAACCGTCAAGAAAAGAGTGACATAGCGGCATAGGAGATCTATAAAGGAATACTCAGCAGGACTCCAAGCTGTAATCGAAGACAATGCGTCACCAGTTGGTGAGGCGAAAATAAACGATGAAGCTAAACCAAAAACAATCAATACTGCAGTACAAAGCAAGCTAAACAACACAATGCTAATGTATTTCGAGAGCAAGATCTGGGAACGGCTCCACGGGCGAATCAGCAGCATTTTGATGGTTCCCCAGGTAAATTCGCCCGCTACGGAGTCAGCGGCTATAACAACAACGAAGATCGTATTCAGGAAGAATACGACACTCACTATCATTTGGAAGCTGTCCCAAACGCCTAAGCGCGATGCAGGGTTATCCGTTGTGAAATACATAAGAGCCGGAAGAAACGCACTAAACACTGCAAGAATAATCAGCATAATCCATGTGCGAGCACGACTATATATCTTGATGTTCTCATTATGTATCAACGCTGTAAATTTACTCAATGCCTTCACCTCCTGTAACCTCTAAGAATTGATCCTCTAACGTACGGGCAAGTGATTTGATACTGTACACTTTAATCCCACCAGCCACTAGTCTGGCATTAAACTCAGCAATTTCTTCACGTGCGGCCTCAACTACAAGCCCACCGCTCTTTAATGTTCCTTGTCCAATGAGAGCAAGTGCAGCTTCGGCATCGTCAACCTCAAACAAAGTTTCTCCGATAGGCATCGTAACATTGCCTACCTCTTTTAGCTGTTTTACCTCAAGCAGTTGCCCATTCTGAATAATGGCTACACTGTCACACATGAGCTCCATTTCGGAAAGTAAATGGCTCGAGACAAATACGGTTGTTCCTTCTTCACGACAGAGTAGGCGCAGATAGTCACGAAGCTCACGTATGCCTTGTGGATCAAGCCCATTGGTTGGCTCATCTAGAACCAGTAGCTTTGGTCGGTTTAGTAGCGCCTGAGCTACTCCAAGTCTCTGACGCATACCTAGGGAATAAGTCTTCACTTTGTCATGAATTCTTTGACCAAGCCCGACCAGCTCCACAACCTCATCAATCCGTTGCTTACTGACTCCCGGTACCATCCGTGCAAATTGTCTAAGATTCTGATACCCGGACAGAAACTTGTACATTTCAGGATTTTCTACAATAGCCCCAACACTTGCAATAGCCTCTTTATAATTATTTTTAATACTATGACCACTAATCAGGACATCCCCACTGCTAATGGAAATTAATCCCACCATCATTCGTATTGTTGTCGTCTTCCCTGCTCCGTTTGGTCCCAAAAACCCGAATATTTGACCCGGTGGGATATCCAGCGTTAAATTGCTCACCAGCGTCTTAGAGCCTATTTTCTTGGTAACTCCCTGCAGACGGGCAACAGGTTCAGACAGCATTTCTGTATTTGACACAGTATCACTTCCTTTCATTTACAAACAAGTTTACCATACCGTTTTTTTCAGAAAATTACAAAAAAGAAACAGTCTAACGTTGTTTAGACCGAGGATTCGATTCGATTAGAACAAAAAGGGACCTGGCCTCTTGCAAACGAAGAGTCCAAGTCCCTTATATCACTTCATTCAATATTACCTGTTTTTTCAGAATGCAGGTATTTAGCCACCTACACGTGCAAGCTCGCGCATATTCGCTTCAAATGCAGCCATCAAAGCAGCCTCGCCGGTCAATCCGGTTTGCTCCACTTTGCGAATCTGCTCCATCATCCGTTTGTAATCCTTCGGAATGACACGAACAAACTTCGGCAAGCTATCTGCCCACTGATCCAATACCTGCGCTCCCGCCTTACTGCCTGTAAGCTCTACATGACGGCTAATCAGCTCGCGCAGCTCTTCGATCTCTTCTGGCTCTTCCACTCTCTCGAGAAGTACCATCTCGAGATTGCAGCGGCCGATGAAGGATCTCTCTGGATCGTAAACATAAGCGATACCACCTGACATCCCTGCCGCAAAGTTACGGCCTGTTTCACCAAGTACAACCACACGGCCTCCAGTCATGTATTCACAACCGTGGTCACCCACACCTTCTACAACAACCTTCGCTCCAGAATTACGAACGGCAAAGCGTTCACCGGCGATACCGTTGATATAAGCTTCTCCAGCTGTTGCTCCGTAGAATGCAGTATTTCCGATAATGATATTGTCCTCAGCTGCAAAGGTAGCTTTTGGAGATGGTTTGATAATAATCTTACCACCCGACAGTCCCTTACCAACATAGTCATTGGAATCGCCTTCCACCGTAAGTGTGATCCCCTTAGGCACGAATGCACCCAAACTTTGACCAGCAGAACCGGTGAAATGAAGACGAATCGTATCATCAGGCAAGCCGGCTGCCCCGTATTTACGTGTCAGCTCGCTACCAAGGATGGTTCCAACGGCACGATTAACGTTCGTAATCGGTAACGATGCTTCTACAGCCGTTCCAGATTCCAGTGCAGGTGCAGCCAGATCCAGCAGTTTAGAGACATCAAGCGTCTCTTCCAGACCATGATTCTGACGTTTACTGCAGAAGCGTGTGCTTCCCTCTGGCATTTCCGGTACATGCAGCAGACTACTCAAATCTACGCCCTTCTTCTTCCAATGCTGCGAAGCTTGAGCAGCGTCTAAGCAATCTGTACGGCCAACCATCTCTTCAATCGTACGGAAGCCAAGACTCGCCATAATTTCGCGTAAATCCTGTGCCACAAAGGTCATAAAGTTAACTACATGCTGTGGATCACCCGTAAAGTTCTTACGAAGATCAGGATTCTGTGTCGCTACACCAACCGGACAAGTATCCATTTGGCAGACACGCATCATGATACAACCCACAGCTACTAACGGAGCAGTAGCGAAGCCATACTCTTCAGCACCCAGTAATACAGCAACTGCCAGATCGCGTCCGCTAAGCATTTTCCCGTCTGTTTCCAGTACAACGCGGTCACGCAGATTGTTCAGCATCAACGTCTGATGCGTTTCAGCCAAGCCAAGTTCCCATGGCAGACCTGCATGACGAATGGAGTTCATCGGAGATGCACCTGTTCCCCCGTCATAGCCACTTACCAGGATAATATCAGCGCGCCCTTTGGCTACGCCAGCAGCAATCGTACCTACTCCGACTTCAGATACGAGCTTAACATTAATGTTTGCACGTGGATTGGCATTCTTCAGATCGTAGATCAGCTCTGCCAAATCCTCAATCGAATAAATATCATGATGCGGCGGAGGTGAAATCAAGCCCACACCAGCTGTTGAACCGCGCACTTCAGCCACCCATGGATAAACTTTACGTCCTGGAAGCTGTCCGCCTTCCCCTGGTTTAGCACCCTGAGCCATCTTAATCTGGATTTCATCAGCGTTAACAAGGTAATTAGATGTAACTCCAAAACGTCCGGAAGCTACTTGTTTAATCGCACTGCGACGGGAATCGCCGTTGCTGTCCGGGATATAGCGGGCTGGATCTTCTCCGCCCTCACCAGTATTACTCTTACCACCGATCCGGTTCATTGCAATAGCGAGGGTCTCATGCGCTTCCTTACTAATGGAACCAAAGGACATAGCACCCGTCTTGAACCGTTTCATAATGGACTCCACTGGTTCTACTTCTTCTAATGGAATCGGTTCATAAGCTGACTTGAACTGTAATAAGGAACGAATCGTCAGATGCTTCTCACTTTCACCTTGAACAAGTGCAGCATATTTCTTGTACAACTTATAATCCCCACTACGCACGGAGTGCTGAAGCAGATGAATGGTCTGTGGGTTGAACAAATGATCTTCCCCATCGTTTCGCCATTGATAATCACCACCGGAATCAAGCACTTTATCATTTCCGTCTTTCTCCGTGAAAGCACGGTTATGATGGATAAGTGCCTCGGTTGCTACTTCCTCCAGACCAATACCGCCAATACGGGAAGGTGTCCAAGTAAAATAACGATCCACGAATTCCGAGTTCAGACCGACAGCTTCAAAGATCTGCGCGCCCCGGTAAGATTGAATAGTCGAAATCCCCATTTTGGAAAGAATCTTAACTACGCTCTTAGTTGCAGCTTTAATATAGTTCTTCACAGCCTTCTCATGCGAGATTCCCCGCAGTAAGCCTTGGCCGATCATATCATCCAAGCTTTCAAAGGCCAGATACGGATTGACTGCACTCACACCATAACCAAGCAGAAGTGCATAATGATGGACTTCACGAGGTTCACCGGATTCAAGCAAAATACTAACTTTTGTCCGTGTTCCTTGCCGGATCAAATGGTGATGCAAGCTCGATACCGCAAGTAGAGCAGGAATCGCAGCATTATCACGGTCCACACCGCGGTCCGTCAGAATCAGAATGTTATGACCTTTAGCCATAACGCGATCAGCAGCCTCGTTCATACGCTCAAGCGCGATACGCATTCCTTCTGCTCCGAGCTCAGCTGGGAAAAGAATCGGAATAGACATCGACTTGAAGCCTGCACGACGAACATGACGAATTTTGGCAAAATCTTCATTCGAAAGAATCGGTGTGTGCAGCGAGATTTGGCGACAGCTTTCTGGTTCTGGTTTAAGCAAGTTACGCTCTGGTCCAATCGTAGTCGTAGTAGAGGTAACCAGCTCTTCGCGAATAGCATCGATTGGTGGATTGGTTACCTGAGCAAACATTTGTTTGAAATAGTTATATAGACGCTGCGGACGGTCTGAAAGCACAGCGAGCGGCGCATCATAACCCATGGAACCTACAGCTTCAGCGCCAGTAGATGCCATTGGTTCAAGCACCTTGCGCAAGTCCTCAAAAGTATAGCCGAACGCTTGCTGCAGCTGCTGCACATTGTCATGCTTAGGATTTGGTAGCTCAGGTGCATCTGGAAGCTCTTCGAGACTAATCAAATGCTCATCCAGCCACTGGCGGTAAGGCTTCTCAGTAGCGATAGCCGATTTGACTTCCTCATCGGAGATAATACGGCCTTCCTTCGTATCCACGAGCAGCATGCGTCCAGGCTTCAGGCGGTCTTTATATAAGATGTCCTCTGCTGGAATGTCCAGTACACCCGCTTCGGAGGATAGAATAATCATGTCGTCCTTTGTTACATAATAACGAGCAGGTCGCAAGCCGTTACGGTCCAGAATAGCGCCGATTTGCACACCATCTGTAAAGCCCATTGCAGCAGGTCCGTCCCATGGCTCCATCAAAGTGCTGTGGTATTCGTAAAAAGCTTTCTTGTCGGCGTCCATACTGTCATGATTGCTCCATGGTTCAGGAACCATCATCATGGCTACTTGTGTCAAGGAGCGTCCGCTCAAATAAAGAAATTCAAAGGTATTATCGAACATTGCAGTGTCCGATCCATCCGGGTTTATAACAGGTTTGATCTTGCTCAGATCTTCGCCGAACACTTCACTCTTGAACAGCGACTGGCGGGCATGCATCCAGTTCACATTTCCGCGCAAGGTATTGATCTCACCATTGTGGATCATAAAGCGGTAGGGATGCGCACGTTCCCAGCTTGGGAAGGTATTCGTACTGAAACGGGAGTGAACTAACGCGATTGCTGATTCCAGCTCTTCGTTCTGCAAATCCAGGTAGAATTGTCCGACTTGTTCTGTAGTCAGCATGCCTTTGTACACGATCTTACGACATGACAAGCTTGGGATATAGAAGGCTTCAGCCTCTTCTACACCACCGTAGCGAATCGCAAGCTCTGCACGTTTGCGGATGACATAAAGCTTACGCTCAAAAGACAATTCGTTCGTAACCGAGGCCGAGCGACCGATAAACACTTGACGTACAAAAGGTTTTGCAGCCTTTGCGGTTTTGCCAAGCATTTCATCATAGGTAGGTACATCACGATAGCCGAGTACTTCCTGACCTTCTTCAGCAATAATTTTGCTTAAGAGGGCCTCATGTTGAGCCCGAACCTTCTCGTTATGAGATAGAAAAATCATGCCTACGCCATAATGGCCTTGTTCCGGCAAAGCGAAGCCAAGCTTCTGGGCTTCACTAGCAAAGAAACGGTGCGGAATTTGAAGCATGATACCTGCTCCGTCACCAGAGTTGGGTTCGCTACCTTGTCCGCCACGATGCTCCATATTAAAGAGCATTGTTAAAGCGTTACTAACAATATCATGGGACGGTTTGCCTTTAATATGGGCTACAAATCCCATGCCGCAAGCATCCTTTTCGAACTGGGGATCATACAGGCCCTGTTTTCCGGGCAGTTCAGTGTGTCTCATCGAACGCAACCTTTCTATTTATAAAGTATGGCGTAATCTTTGGAAAATTTTTCAGATTAAAATTTTAATAATTATTCAAGCCAGATTAGTGCTATTATTTTATCACCGAGGTGACAACAGCGCAATTTAAACTTTTTTATGATGCTGATTAACATTTCTTTTTGCGACACAGCTTTAGTGGACAAAAGTTCAAAAAAACTCATCTATGTATAATTATGCACAAATTACGCATAAGAACTTATGCAATGAAAGCGTTTCAAGAATTTTCATCACCCTTGAATGTTTGCAAGAAAAAGGATTCTATGATTTAAACTCAAAAAAAGCGTCTCCCGGAGGAGACGCTTTTTAATTACTTTTTTTCAAATTATACAGTCATAGCTTGTTCACTGTTCATTCCAGCTTCATTGTCCCGACTGCGGGTCATGAAGTAAGCGAAAGTAAGAGCAAGGAACCCAAGACCGAAGATTGCAAGCACACCTACGTCACTCCACATTGCACTGAAGTCCCCTGTAGAAATTACTGATTTAAAACCACTAACTGTGTAAGTCATAGGAAGCAGTGGGTTAAAGAATTTCATCCAGTTCGGGATCAATTCAAGTGGGAATGTTCCGGCACTAGTTGTTAATTGGAAAATCAGAATAACGATAACAACAAAACGTCCCGGTTGATCCAGCCAAGTAACAATGGATTGAATTACCCATGTGTAAACTAGACTAGTCAAGAATGTAAATAGGAAGAATAGCGGTACACTTTGTACTTCTAGTCCAAGTCCGTACAATACAACCACAGCAGCCAGCATAGACTGGATAAAGCTCATGATTGAGAACGTAAGCGTACGGCTGATAAAACGATTCATACGGCTTGCGCCTATTACAGCAGATTCACGCATTGGAATAACAATCGTAGAAATCAGAGCACCTACGAACAACCCAAGGGATAAGAAGTAAGGAGCAAATCCTGTTCCGTAGTTTGGTACATGATTTACAACTTGATCCTCAACCACAACCGGTTGTGCGAACATTTCCATCATTTTATCTGACTTATTTACGCTGCCTGTTTTTTCAGCAGCATCGCTAAGCTTAGTTGCCAGTTCTGTTGATCCAGATTTCAGATCATCCATACCATCTTTCAGCTCGCCTGCACCGTCAGCCAGTTTTTTCGAACCATCTGCTACAGCACTGATACCGGAACCTAGTTCGCCTACACCACTTAGCAGTTTTGAGGTACCATCGCCAAGCGCTTTACCGCCTTCAGCCAGCTTGCTGCCTCCAGCTGCAGCTTCTTTAAGCTTCGCACCAAATTGTTGCATCCCTGCATTCAGCTTATTGCCACCTGTTACAAGTGCTGATGCACCTTGTGCCAGTTTTTGCTGTCCTGTCAAAAGCTGTGTGCTACCAGCATTTAATTGCTGTGCTCCATCATGCAACTGAGTTACACCAGCAGCTACCTGCTGTGAACCTGAGTGCAGTTGAGTTGCACCTTGTGCCAGTTGCTCTTGCCCACTGTGGAGTGCAGTAGCACCCTGTGCCAGCTGCTCTTGACTTTGTTGCAGTTGCTCACTACCTTGTGCAACAGCTGCACTAGCTGCTAGGAGCTTCTGTACGGCCGGATTCTGTGCCAACTCAGGACTAGCCTGTGCCAATTGCTGCAAGCCTTGAGCGACCGCTTTAGCGCCCTCAGTAACCTTTGTGCTACCTTCTGCGGAAGCCTGCAAGCCTGCCTCTAGCTTCGCGCTGCCATCCACGGAGGAGGTTAAACCTGCTTCCAGCTTCGCGCTGCCGTCAACTAAAGATTGTGTTCCTGCTTGTAATTTAGTAGTACCATCTACAGCAGACTTCGTACCTGCTTGAAGCTGTGTGGCACCTGTTACAGCTTGCTTCAAGCCGTCACTAAGCTGTTTACTGCCGGCAGCGCTTTGTGCAACACCATCTTGAAGCTGTGTATGAGCAGCCGACAATTGTTGCAAACCGCCTGCCAAAGTGCTAGAACCCGTTTGAATTGCAGTAGCACCTGAATTTAAATCAGACACACCTTTAGTAAGTGGTTCTACACCATTTTGAAGTTTACCTGTACCATCTGTCAGTACAAGAAGATTATCTTTCAGCTTCAAGGCTCCGTCATCTAGCTTACCAGCGCCATCTGCGATCTTGGAAGCTCCATCTCCCGCCTCGCCCAATCCATCAGAAACTTCTGTAATCTGATTGAATACAGACTCCACATAAGCCTCTGTTACCTTAGCGGATACTTTAGATTTAATTTCTGATACAGCCGTTCCACCGATCTGTCCGGCCAGGAAGTTGTAGCCTTCATTTGGCTCATAAATAATTTTTGCCGGTTGTGGTTCATCATCCAAAAGCGTTGTTGCTTTAGCAGAGAAGTCTTCTGGAACAATAATCGCCATATAATAGGTATTGTCCTTCATTCCTGCTTGCGCTTCTTCTAGTGAAACAAAGTTCCATTGAAAGCCATCGGTTACCTTAAGCTCCCCAATCAGATCATCTCCGGCCTGAAGTTGTTTTCCTTCATAATTAGCACCGACATCTTGGTTGACAACAGCAACCGGTAACTCATTCATCTTGCCATACGGATCCCAGAATGCCTTTAGGAAGAATCCGCTATACATCACCGGAATAAATAGGATAGCAATCATCGGAATCAGCACCTTTGGATTTCTCAGTGCTGCGCCAAGATCCTTGGTAAATACGGATAATGATTTCATTCTGGTTCTCTCCTTATGAGCTTATGCTCTCTTTAAAATGCTTTGTTTGCGAAATATTACGTAACACTAGGTGACCGTTTTCCCCATTCGGTCAATTTAGGGGATAAAAAAACGCCTTTCGGCTCTTCTTCAATGCCTAAAACAGCTTGGAAGTTGTTAAGGGAAAGCAATCTGATCACGCCATCCCTATCCTGAATCAACGCTTACTGTGCCAATCCTTCGGCGAGAAACAAATGAAAGTACATCTTGATCTGTTCCTTGTCCAAGGGAGTATGTGTTTTATTCAGTTCAGCAGTCAATACAATATATAGCCTGAACATGACTACAGATACGATTTTAGGATCGCAAGGTTTGATTTCTCCCTTTTCAAGGGCTTGTTGCACCTCCCGTTCTAAATATTCTAAAACTAAGTTCTCGATCTTCTCGAGCCCTTCTCCTGCCTGCGGCGTTCCGAATTCGCGACTCTCCTGGGAAAGCTTGATGAATAGCTCCTGCTCACTTCGAAATTCCAGCAGGGCATCCAGCACACGATGCAGGTTATCAAAGAAAGGTCTGTCTCGCCTGATCTCGCGATCAGCAATCATCTTCATTTCTACCATCATATCGCGCAGGATCTCATCAAACAATTGCTCTTTGTTTGTAAAAAAGGTGTAGATGGTTCCTTTCCCGACATTTGCGATCTTAGCAACCTGATCCATGGTAGTCGCCTTATAGCCGAATAATGAAAATGATTTTGCTGCGGCCTGAAGCACCTGCTGTCTTCGATCCACCACTGCCACCTGTGCCCACTTCCTTTCTCCAGAAAATATCATTACCGCTGACTGTCTGACCACTTTACTAATCCGGTCAATTGGTCATTCATTACTTTAACATGTAGCTTTGCAGTTTGCAATACTTTAGAAAATCTTTTATTTTTTTATTTATTGCAGGGTTTTAACTTTCTATTTACGTCTTATTTGTATAATGTGAGTAGAGAACAGTTTTCCCTCATCTATTTAAGAAGAAATTCCGCATTTCTATTGAAAAGGAAAGTAGCAGGTGAACTTATGCGAAAGAAAAGAGTACTGCTGTTTTCGGAAGGCTTCGGTACGGGCCACACAGGAGCAGCCTATGCTCTGGCCGAAGGAATAAAGCTGCTGAATCCGGATGTCCAGTGCCGAGTCATCGAGCTAGGTAAATTTCTTAACCCGATGGTCGCCCCATGGATTCTTTCCGCTTACCGAAAAACAGTTAGCAGCCAGCCTAAGCTGGTCGGCATGATGTATAAGACACAATATCATAAATCATTGAACCCGTTGACTAAGATGGCACTTCACCGGATTTTTTATACACATGCCTCTCAAGTGATCGAACAGCTAAAGCCTGATTTGATTATTTGCACACACCCCATTCCGGCCGCTGTCATTTCCAGACTAAAGCGTCGTGGATTGGAGGTTCCACTGTATACGTTAATTACAGATTATGATGCACATGGTAGCTGGGTAAATTCCGAGGTCAATCGATATCTCGTTTCTACCCCACGCGTCAAATCAATTCTAACAGGCCGAGGGATCGCTCCTGAGCTTGTAACGGTCACAGGCATTCCTGTGCATCCGAAGTTCTGGGAACGATCCAACAAGACGCTGCTCCGCAAGGAACTAGGTCTAGCCGATATCCCTACTGTTCTCATAATGGGTGGAGGCTGGGGACTGATGTTCGGTAAAGAGATTATGAATTCACTCACAGCCAGAATGGATAACATCCAACTCATCTTCTGTATGGGCAGTAACGAGAAGCTTATAGCCAAAATGAAGTCCAATCCAAGGCTTAATCATCCTAACGTCAGGATTCTTGGATACACCAGTGAAATCAATAAACTGATGGATGCTTCCGACCTTCTAATCACAAAGCCTGGCGGTATGACCTGTACCGAAGGTCAGGCTAAGGGAATTCCAATGCTCTTCTATAAAGCTATTCCAGGTCAGGAAGAGAAAAACTGCCAATATTTCGTAGAGCTAGGGCTAGCAGAGGTACTTGACTGTGAGGTAGTGAATAAATGGTTCTCTATGATGCTCCGTGAGTATTCTGTTCTCGAAGAACAGCGTAAACGCCGTCTTGCCCCAGATAAGCATCAACCGCAAAGTTGCGCGACTACCGTTCTGCAGATGTTGGGTAAACCGGTAGACAAAACAGCTGATATCAGAGGGTCAAGATCTCAAGCACGAAGCGAAGAAGCAGTATGCATTACACCATAAAGAAAAGCAGGTAGCCAGGGAAATCCCCGTGGTATTATCCCCTCATGGTTGACAGTGAAAAAAGAGCACATGGTATCATGTGTTTTACACAGTCGACCGGAGGGGATTTTTCATGGCTAAAAAAGGGCAGACGTTTACGAAGTATTCAGAAGAGTTGAAGAACGAGGCGGTTCGACTTCACTTAGAGGAACATATGAGCTATTCACAGATTCTAGAAAAACTCGACATCAAGAGCGATGCTCAGTTGGTGAGGTGGATACTTAAATTTAAAAGTGGGGAGACCTTTGAGGACCGACGCGGAAAAGGTGGAAGAAAACATTTTGACAGTAAAGACGAAGAAATCGCGTATTTGAAGGCACAGGTCGAATACTTAAAAAAGCTCAATCCCAAAGACTCAAAATTGTATTTGGAGAAACCAAAGAATCTTGAAGATGCTGAACATTTGGTTAAGGAGTACATCCTTTACTACAACAAGGAACGCTTCCAGAAAAAACTCGGCGACCTGTCTCCGGAAGAGTACCGGAACCAGATCGCCGCTTAAAAGGCTTCTTTTTTACTGTCTACTTGACGGGGCTATGACCACCGGCTACCTGCTTTTTTGTGTAAACATGTAAATCAGGATTTATTAAATTTCTATACTTTCGCCAGCTTTAAGCGGGAATCCCTCTACCCCTTCTAAACGAAGACGATCACAGAAATCCACAGCATCCTGAGCAATACCCGGAAATGTATTGTAATGAAGCGGTATGACCTTATCCGCTTGAAGCCAGCGCGCAGCAAGGAGCGCATCATCCGGTCCCATGGTCAGCATATCGCCAATCGGCAGAGCCGCCAAATCAATCGCAGTTCTTTCACCAATCAGACGCAGATCGCTGAATAGTGCGGTATCCCCTGCATGGAATAACGTCTTCCCCTCAATCGTCAATAAAATACCTGCGGGTTGTCCAGCATAAATCCAAACGTCGCCTTCCTGAATCGATGAGGAATGAAACGCCTGAGTATATTTAACAGTAATGGCATCATAAATATGACTGCCACCTATATTCATATGTTTTACCTTGGCACCCTTCATTCGGCAGTATTCTGCAAGCTCAAAAACAGCAAAGATCGGACAATCATTCTGTCTGGCAATTTGCACAGCATCACCTAAATGATCCGAGTGACCGTGAGTCAGCAGGACAGCATCTACAGTAATGTCATCAGGTGAAATACCGGAGTTCGGATTTCCTGACAAAAAAGGGTCAATAATAACTTTCGCTTGCTCTGTTTCTACCAGCAGCGCTGAGTGTCCGTAATAAGTGATCTTCATGACAATTCTTCCACCTCCAGGGTTATATAGTCTAGTTTACCCTATAAATAGCTGAGGTTCACAGATTAGGTCAATTATTTATAAAACGTATGATTACCAATGGTCTTCACATACTCCTGCGAATGATGTACGGTAAGATCCTGCGCAAGCTTAAGCGATAGGAAAAAATAAGTACTATCGGGAACTTCCTTCACCCCAGAGAGCGCTGCGTTCACCGCTTTAATACTATCATCATTAGGTTTGACACGTTTAAGACGCCCGTTAGCTACAGGACTGAATTGATGCTTTTGATAAATGACCTTATATATCGTGTCGGGGAAATTGGCTGACCGTAGCCTATTCAGAACAACGTTGGCAACTGCCACCTTGCCCTGGTACGGTTCACCTTCCGCCTCTGCCATTACAATTTTTTGTAGCAGAAGCAGTTCTTCTTCGGATACTGCGTAGCGCCGGGTTGCTTTACTTTGCTGCTCCTGGCTTAATAGCTCGGTCCGAGAGAAGTATAATGTTGTGAGGGGATTTTTCTGAGATGCCGAGACTGTCTTAACCACAGTCTGAGCGCTCTTTTTCGCTGTCGCTTTCTGCGCAGCTGAATTAGATTGTGCTACATCAGCCTTTACCCGAACTATGGAAGCCTGCGATGTATTTTGTGGCTTTATTTTATTCTTACTAAGCCATTCTACACTCTGCTCTGGTTTCCAAGTGGAACTGAACAGGTTAACTGTGCTGTAAAGCTTATTCGTTTGTGAAACTTTTGTAGTGCCCCTCGTCTTACTAGATTTTGATTCTTCTTGCAAATAATTAATTACCGATGCTCGGCTGGTGGATTGCAGCTTATCCATCTGCAGACTATCTATTTTCCCCTCGGCAACCTGATTAGGCTGCATTAAGCTTATGGCAGAGAAACACACTAGTATAACGCCAACAAGCAACGCGATACAGCGGTTTTGTTTAAAGATTAACATGATATTCCTCCTATTTCACGGCACATTCCTATTGTATGTAACCGAAAACGGAAGCTTTGAAAACTTAAATACCGATTTAAAATGTAATATTTTCAATCATTTCATACATAGGAATGGCATACATTCTGGTAGCATACAACACAAAACTATCAATCGTCCAGTCTCTATGAAAGATATTTGATCTTTTTTCATCATCCAATTTCAGTAATTTTTCCAGCAATTTATCATCAAATGAAATATTTCCAAGGTACTTTCGAGCCACTGTGAGATGTGGTTTGTACTCCCTTGATTCGGCTGAAAAACCTAAAGGAAGTGTAGCAGTGTGTACTCTCGCAGCCAGTAAATTCAGCTCTTCTAGTTCGCCAGAAACCCCTACCCATAAAACTTTTGGAGCCTTTGGCAGACCAAATGTATTCCATTTGTCTAAGGATAGTTTGAAGGGGCGGCATTGCTCTGACATCTGCTTCAACGACATGATTAAATCCGGGATTTTCGTCTTTGGGGTGTCTCCTAAAAATTGCAGGGTAATATGGTAATCCTCTGGATGAGTCCATTTTGCAAAATGAAACTTTTGAGATAGGTTAGAGCACTCTTCCGCCACAACTTGCCCAAGTTCTGAGGGTAATTTCACAGCAATAAATAATCGTTCTGAATCTTTATCCGACACGTTAGCATCCATATCAATTTCACCTTCTCCTATAGATTTGGTATCCTTATCCTATAACATTATCCATTTTCATCAAACCTTAGAGCAGGAGGAATACATCATGACTAAGTCCATAGTATGTCTACAACCACTTACAGCTGAGCAACAAGAAAGGATCAAAGCAGCAGCACCCGGTTATACATTCATACAAGGTGACGGCAAAAATCCGGATTTACAGCTGCTAGCTGATGCTGAAATCGTAATTGGCTGGGCTAAAGGTATCTCCGATACGCTTCTTCGTCCAGATTCGCCCCTTCGCTGGGTCCAATCCTGGTCTGCTGGAATTGAGAAGCTCCCGTTAGAGCGTTTTAAGGAACGTGGAATCCTATTGACTAGTGGGAGCGGAGTGCATGCCGAGCCTATTTCTGCGGTAATCTTTGGCTTCATGCTTCTCTTCACACGTAATTTGCATACAGCCGTTCGCAATCAGATGAACCGCTACTGGAATTCTGACGGAAGTGAGAGTGAATTGTTCGGAAAGACAGCTGTTATTGTTGGAACTGGAGCCATCGGCAGCGAAACTGCCAGAATCGCTAGAGCTTTCCGGATGAAGACGATCGGAGTAAGTCGCTCAGGCAAGCCACTCGCTGATTTTGATCAAGTCTATACCACTGACCATCTGCCAGAAGCTGTGAGCCAAGGCGACTTCATCATCAATATTCTCCCTATCACCGATGAAACTAAGCAATTATTTAATACTGCAATCTTCTCTGCCTTTAAACAAGGCTCCTATTACATTAACGTTGGACGTGGAGCGACTACTGATACTGAGGCTCTAATACAGGCACTAAATCGCGGCCAGCTTCGTGGTGCTGGATTGGATGTATTCGAAACCGAACCCCTCCCGCAGGATCATCCACTTTGGACAATGGAGCAGGTAGTCATCACTCCTCATTCTGCTGGCATAACCGATCAATACGCTAATCGAATCGTAAATATTTTTACCGAAAATATAAATTCCTATTTATCTACTGGCACTCCATCCCTAAATCTCGTTGATTATGCCCGCCAATATTAAATTTAGCATTTGATTATTAAGAACACTTGTTCTATAATGAAAAAATCCGGGAATCAAACATAAAGAGAGGTTAGCGAAATGGATGCTACTGTCACACAATACAACCAATCATTGATATGATGCCTGTTGTACGAAATATCGAAGTCATCGATGACTTCAACGCGCAAATGACAGAGCTCGGTTACGAATGTATGGGCGAGTTCGGTATGAGTGGCGAGGCAGCAGAACAATACGGTAATCTAAAAGAGGATCTTGTGAATCAATTTCCGAAGGACATTGAAGCTTATATAGATGGAAAAGAAGCATTTGTAACCGAACTAGAAAGAACAGCACTTGAATGCTATTCAAATCTTTAACTATAAACTGATCATACAAAATAGTCCCTGCATGTCTATTAGACAATCCTAATGGACATGCAGGGACCCTTATTTCATACCTGGATCGCTGCGCTCTTAGTTAGAAGCTATGATCTCGTCAATATAAGCTGTAGCGGTTCCAGCCGTAGAAGGTGTAACAAACTGAATGCCAATGGCATCCACTTTCTTCAAATTCTCAGGCGATAGATTGGAATTGTTGCTGAGATCAATCGTGAACTCCGTAAATCCATCCTGAGCAGCTATCTTCGCACCCGAATCCACCCATACTGCATAGCCACCTAATTGAAGAAACAGCTTCGCTTGAACATCAGGCTGGTCAGAGACGATTCTAACTTTAGCAGTAAGCTTGGAGAATGAACTCAGATCAAGTGCAGCTACTTTTGATGCTGCTATAAAAGGATCTTTATCCTCTCCATTCCATGCGAAATCAAGCTTCAATGATTGATTACCTTCAGCATACACATCTGAAGATACTGTGGCTGCACCAGAATTGATAGCCCAACCGTCATTCCCCGTCTCGAAGCCATAGTGAACATCCGGGACAGCTTTCTCCAGAGATACTTCCTTCAAATAAAGCTTCGCAGTTCCTCCATCATTGGAAACATCCTCAATTTTAATCCCAATCGTCTTTACAGCAGCCAAATCTACCCCCACCCCTGCTGCTGCATTCGGCAGTGAAATAGATAAGGTCGTATAACCCTTAGAATCTACAGGCACAGGATCACCGCTGTCGCTCCATTTCCAGTCCGCACCTGTCTTGATGAATAGACGCGCTTTAACTGTACCACTCGAGAGCTTAACCTTAGCGCTGATTGTATCCAGCCCTGTAATATTCAGCTTCTCAGGATTAATAGCAAGTTCAAAGGATTCTTTGGAGCTGCCATTTGTATCATTGCCAGTATTAATCAAATCAAATTGTACACTTGCCGCTTCTTCATTAGCATCAAATGCTGGAGGTTGAGCGTTAGCGGACGAACCGTTAGTTGTAGCCCATCCTGCAATATCAGATGATGTAGTGAAGGCGTATAACACGCCAGGCGCATGTTCTTGGGAACCTCCATTTCCTTCTTCCGACATATCCGGAAGTGTTCCGTCATAGACCGCTTTAATATCGTCAAAGTAGAGCGAACCTTCGTGGCTCAGTCCGTCCATCGCATTCACATACAAATTAAAGCTCTGAACTTGCTTCAATCTTTCCTGTGTAAGCTCTCCGGCTTTTCCCCAGCTCATCTCCGTCAAATTCTTCAAACTTAATACTATTTTACCGTTCTTGTCTGGATTAATGACCGGATAAGCTTCGAAATATCCTCCATCAATGACAAGCTGCACCACTAGCTTAAGCGGCTCACCTTTCTCAGCATAAGCGTTGTCTCCATCAGAAGCCACCCACATACTGAGTGCATTATAGTCGGACCAGTCCAGCGAACCCAGACTTTTACCTACTCCGGTATAACCTGCATTATTAATCGTATAGTGCAGTTTCATTCCGTAATCTCCGGATGCTTTTTGCTCAGAGCTTAAAGCAACGCTCACATCATCTCCGCCAGCCTTAGGATATTTAGCTGCCAAAGCTTCATTACTGGAGCCATATGCTTCAAAATTATCCACCAGCGCCTTATCAGCAACAGGTGCAGTATACGTATTATAAAGCCCGATATTATCTACGTAGATTGGCAATTCACCATCAACTTCCAAACCACTGCCAACAATAGATATCGCTAGACCAGTGGCTTCGGCTGATTTAGCGGCATTATCCAGATCAATCGAAACATCAAATTTATAATATTGTGATCCACCCACGTTAACTTTCTCAAGATCGGACAAAGATTTATAGGATGAGTCCATACCATACTTTGTATCCCAATCTGGTGGCAACTGAATCACACTGCGTACCGCAGCATTGTTAGCCTCATTCTGAGCAGCCTCCGGAATTAACACGGAGAACTTCACACGTGTAACTTGAGACAGGTCCACTCCATCCAGTGCAAGGTCATTCAATTGCAGCTTTAGTTCCTGCCAAGTATCCTCAGCAGACAGACCTTCAGTAATGTTAATAACAAGCTTACCGTCAGCATCTAGTGACGCATGCTGCAAGACCGTCTTGATCGTCTCTGCGTTATTGGCGAGCCCTGACCAAGTACCATTGTTTTGGATTTGCTCCAAATCCTTGTCAGTATCAAAAGTAAGTACCTTTATTGGCGCTTCATTGATTTTCAAGAATACAGAATTAGTCTGTGTAAGTGTAGCATCTCCAGTTCCATATACCCTCACTGTAATCTCTGCTGAACTGCCATTCAGACTAGCATCTGGCTGCCATGAAGCGCTATAGTAACCGTCCGCACCTAGCGTCATTTCCACCTCTACTCCAGAATCACCCACAGTATAAGTCACTTTGCTAGGCACTGCATTTAGTACTTTGGCCCGAATGACGGTTACGGCATCTGTTATTGTACTAATATTATTCGGAGTTACGATGTGGAGGAAAGGTTTCTTTCCTGCTACTTCAACCTCGAGATTGTACTTATTATCATCTTTCACATCGCTCGCAAAAGCCGTGAAATCATCTTTATAGAAATTCACAAAATCAGGAAGCAACTCATGATCTGCTTTATTAGGAACATTCTTATAAGGAACATACAAATTATTACCTTCACCAAAGTTAGCCCAAGTCAGCATATAAGATATTTTTGCCGCATCAGGGTCAGCCTTGATCGCTTTCAATACTTTAGTGAACCATTCCAGCTCATTATTGCCTGTTGTTTTCATACCAGCAGCACTATAACCATACTCAGATAGGGTAACAATCTTACCTTTATCTTGAGCAAGCTGAGAAATCATCTTAAGGTCTTTAACAAGACCACCCAGGAAAGCCTCCGAACCCGCATTCTCCTTGTTGTCATACTGATCCATTCCTAGAATATCAACAAATTGATCACCTGGATAAGTCGTTAAATATTCACTTTCATTTCCATTAAAAGATCCGTTTGGTGAGAATACATATAGGAAGTTATGAACGCCTTTAACATCACGCAGGTATTCAACTGTATATCTGTACAGTTCCGCGTATTCACTCTTTGTCGTTGTAGCCGCTCCCCACCAGAACCAACCTCCATTTTGTTCGTGGAAAGGACGGAACAGAACTGGAATCAGGTTGCCATCGTCATCCTTAAGATTGTTCGCAAAATCAGAGATGCGATCCAGATATTTATTAAACTCTCCATTCCTATCTCCGCCCGGCAAAATACGTGATACTACCGAGCGCGTTGCTCCTTTGGAATTCCCTGTATCGTTAAAGCTTCCACCCGTAACGAAATTGTACGGATGTGTACTTAGCGTTACAATACCACCCAAATCATGAGCCTGCTTCATGGCAGCGGATAATCCTAATCTACTCGCTTCATAATCTCCGCTAACTCCAGGAGGATTCTCATATCCATCTAAACTAAGGGTGTCCCAACCAAAAACCCCAGGATAATCACCAGTGGAGCTGTATACGTCAGAAATAACATTTCCGTTCTTATCCTTTCCAGCAAAAGAGACGGTAGTATCATGCTGATGACCGAACATAACTTGTTTACCACTCATGCTATCCAGATAAGCAAATAACGATTTGGTGGCAGCCGATGCATCTACGTCAACGATATGGACCCCAGCTTCTGGTGTTGCTGTAGGCTCTACACTAGTACCACCTGAGCCCCCAGACGCCGGTGTGCTTGTTCCCTGTCCTACAAGAACTCCATCCTTCACAGTGTATGTTCCTTCTACTATAGTCACTCCATTTAAGACTACAGAGGAAGCACTTACTACAAGCTTGCTAATGGTACCTTTTGTTGTAATCAACGTTCCCGTTGCACCAGTACCAATCACAAGCTGATCGATTGAAGAACCTGAGCCTACTTCTATAATAGAAGCACTATCAATAGTCAGTTGAGTGATGACCGTACGGTCCTCTATAACGACCCGAACTTTTCCTTCAGGACGATTCACTTTTACAGCAGCTAATTTAGAATTTTTTAAATGAATCGAATGCTCGCCACCACCAGATATAAGCACATTACCTTGTACTGTTACATTCTCCAAGACACCCTCACCATTACCAATACCGGAGGTAAAATAAAGGTTCCCTGATGCAGCTACATTCTTTAGTTCAACCCCACTTTGGTTAATGACAATATTCCCATGGATATCTCCCCCAGTGAATGTACCGGCTGTGTTGTAGTAGCCGCTAACCAATCTGTCAACGATAGTGACTACCTCCGCCCTTGTAATTGGGTCGTTCGGACGAAATGTACCATCCGGATAGCCGGATAGAATTCCACTCAATGCTAGGGTAGCCTCTTTGGCGTAATCGCTGATGGATGCTTGGTCTGTAAAAGCACTCGCTTTAGTGCCTGGCGCCAGTGAAAAAACAGAAGCAATTAATGTTGCAGCATCTTGACGAGTTACTTCAGTATCCGCTTTCGCTTTATTATCAGGAAAACCTTTGTAATAGCCAGCTTGCTTCGCTATAGATAAAGCGCTTGCATACCAAGCTTTAGCAGGTACATCCGAGAATGACATTTCCGAAAGAGTGCTAAATCCAAATAGCTTATTAATAATACTTACAAGCTCAGCACGCGTTACTTTATGATCCGGCTTAAAAGAGCCGTCCGGATAACCTTGAATAACACCATTACCCTGCCACTTCTCTACACTTTCTCCAGCCCAGTGCGCCTTGAGGTTTTCATTTGATTTTCCGTTAGCTAGCGCAGGCACAGCCATTGTAACGAGCATTACTGCTGTAAGAAATAGAGCAAAGCCTTTTTTGATCCTCTTCATTCGTTTTACCCTCCCGTTTTGTAAAGGTTTTCATTATTACTCAAGTTGAAGCTTCGCCTTCTTTATCAGCCTCCCCATTTATTCCCAATAACAATTTAGTTATTATATTAGCATCAAAATAACATTAAAACAATAACTTATTTCAATAAATAGCTATTTTGTTAGAAAAACACTGAATATCAGGATTAATAAGCATTAATACAGTCAAATAAATAATAACAAAAAACTAACAAAATAATACCCATTCTATAAAAAAACAAAAAAAGGTCAGTCCCCAATGTATTGGAGGCTGGCCTTAACTTAATCTTCTCTTTTATCTAATCCAAGTCATAAATCGATCCGACTTTCAACCCGTATAGCTCATTGTATATTTTCTCAGCAAAGGCATCCGTCATCCCTGCGATATAATCAATCACCATATGTTCCCACGTCCAAATAGGATTTGCTTGTCTCTGATCCTTCTCAAAGCGTTGCAGCCAGTCCGATGGAATAATGGCTTTGGATGTCTGCGGATCAAGAAAAGCTCCCCATAGACGGCGCAGAATCCATTCACTACGTTTCTGAAGCCGCTGTACTCGTAAATCACGAATCATCGTGACCCAAGCGAAGCTTTTCAGCACACTTACGGTCCGTAGCATATCCTCATCTTCTTTTCCTTCCTTTATAAAGGTGACCTTCTTCCAGTCTCCATCAGGAATCACTCCGAGACTTGCGACAAAGGTGCTGACCCAATAAGCCTTAACTTCACGCCGAGTTCTGGAATAGTCGTTCTCACAGGTTGGCATCTTTTCCATCCATACTCGAAGAAATGAACTAAGCACCTCTTCGACCTTAGCGCGGATACCTTCCTCCTCCCAACCCTTCCAGAAGAAATCCTCTAACGTTGTAATTTTCTCTACGATCAGCCGCTGAATATAGGAATCATGCATAAAGTGTTCATGCACTTCAATCTTTCCAGCTTTAATTCCATCCTCCAAATCATGTGCAGAATAAGCGATATC
This sequence comes from Paenibacillus sp. Marseille-Q9583, assembly GCF_976954365.1. Classification (NCBI taxonomy): domain Bacteria; kingdom Bacillati; phylum Bacillota; class Bacilli; order Caryophanales; family Paenibacillaceae; genus Paenibacillus; species Paenibacillus sp. Marseille-Q9583. Next base: position 140,383 of record NZ_CDRJTB010000002.1, on the reverse strand, counting down.
ATCGCAAAGGTCCATCAGCTGAGCTTCCAACGTTTTCTTACCTGCAGGAATTCCCCACTCTTTGCGAATCTCCGAAATATATGCCCATTCGTGAAGGTACATCCCTTTCTTTAGTGAGGTGCCAGGAAACGGATACTTATTAATTCCGAGAAGCACTGCATCCGACAGATTTAATCCATCAATATTCTCACGCTTCTCCAGAAACATAATCAGCCGATAATTATGAGCATTGCCTTCAAAGTGCTCATAGCGCTGCTTCATCTGCTCATGAATGAGCAGCCTATCTGCACCCGTTGCTCCAGATTGCAAGGCAGCCTCATTCGTCTTCTTTTCAATAAGCTGGTCCAGAATGTTATCTAGTACCTCTTCCCCTTTATGCCCGAAAGGAGGATGACCAAAATCATGAGCAATGGCCGCGCATTCTACAACCTCTGGATCTATTACAAGTCCTGGGTTCTCAGCTTTACTTGTCTCTACCTCTGGATAAGATCTAAGCAGACTTTTCGCTGCCTCACGAGCAATCTGAGCGACTTCAAGTGAATGAGTTAGACGCGTCCGGTAATAATCACCCGTGCCAGCCCCGAACACTTGAGATTTGCCTTGCAGCCTACGAAAAGTAGGCGAATGAATCAAGCGTGAATAATCACGCTCATAAGCAGCTCTCGACGTTTCTAGGCGGGTAATTTCCGGATATTGCCGGTGTTCTCTTTTTTCAATAAGTGTCATATTCCCACCCCTAACCAAATGTCTATATATTGAACTTCATTATAAAGCATTTTCATAACAATTTTCACATCAAAATACAACGTTATTCCAATCCCAAACTGCAATGGAAACAATCCACCAATCTAAAAGCAATTGAAATGGAGATATTAATCTTCGTAGGGAAAAAACATCTAGGAGGAATCCACTAAATGATTATGAAGAAATTGTCCGTAGCTCTTTTATCCACTTGCTTGATGCTGTCCGTTGCTTCTGCGGCTTCTGCTTCTGCTGCACCAACCGAAACGAAACATGAGAAAAAAGTACATGCTGAGAAAATGAAGAAAGAAAAAGAACATAAAATGCATGAAAAGAAAATGCATATGAAGAGCCACTCCACTAAAGGAATTCATGCAAAGAGCATGAAGGCTAAGAGCATTCACATGAAAGCAACAAAAATGCCAAAAACAGGCCATGGCGGTGCTAGCGAACAAACTGAATAGGGAGGATGAAAGAGGGGGAATCCCCTCTTTCTTTTCTTACACATGAAAAAATGGATATCTTCATTTATCTTAACCTTCATCACTTTAACCACTGTCAGTTGTACTGACTCACATTCGCAGGAAAGCAGACCAGAAACGAGATCACTACAAACACAGCAGCAAGAAACGATAACTCCTACGAAAGCTATCCAAAAGATCGATATTAAACCATCATTACCCAAACCTATCCTGCCTACTCAGCTTAGCATTCCAGCTATTAAAGTAAGCGCCAAAATAGAGACCGTTACGTTGCTTCCAGATGGACAAATGGACGTCCCTAAGGACAGCAATATTGCAGGAATTCTGTACCCAGGAATATTACCAGGTGCTAAGGGAAATGTAATTTTAGATGGGCATGTGGATAGTTATATTGGTCCAGCTATTTTTTTCAACCTCAAAAAGCTTAAGCACGGTGATGAAATAACGGTATCCAATGCGGACGGGCGAAAACTAACTTATATTGTAGAGTCTGTAGAAATCTTCAACACTGCTGAAGCACCCTTGGAACGAATTTTTGGAAAGTCTACCGAAGCCAGAATGAATCTTATTACTTGTACAGGGAGATATAGCAGAAAGAAGAAAGAACATGAAAAAAGGCTGATTGTCTTCACAAAACTGAAACTATGAATATTTTAACCCTCCAAAGGAGCATTCTAAAATAAAAAAAACAGGTGAATTCATGAAAACTAGCAGCAAAATTATGATGACTACCCTCTCTCTTTTGTTATGCTTCACGAACTCCGCTCTTGGTAGCCCGAGCAAGAACCGCGACTACTACGAAAAAAGAGGAGATATGATTTGGGAAGTACATACTAACCAAAAAGTGATTGCATTAACGTTTGATGACGGTCCTGACCCTTCTGAAACCGATCAAATATTAAAGGTATTGAGTCAATATCATGCGAAATGCACCTTCTTTGCCATAGGAAAAAGAATTGCAGCGTATCCAGATGTGGCGAAACGAGTCATTTCCGAAGGACATGAATTAGCTAACCATACCTACAATCACGTCTATTTTAGAAAACCTATTAATAAAGCCCAATTTGAGCGGGAGCTTAATTTAACCGAAGAAGAAATCATAAAGGTTTCTGGAAAGCATAGTGCTTTGTTCAGACCCCCGGGTGGCATGTATGACGAGACACTAGTTGATACTTCAAACAACATGGGCCTAAAGCCTATTTTGTGGTCCTGGCATCAAGATACACGTGACTGGAATCGCCCTGGCGTGCAGAGTATCGCGAACAAGGTTATTCGAAATGCACATAATGGTGATATCGTCCTGTTTCATGATCATGTGCATGGACAATCTCAAACCAGAGAAGCGCTTAAAATTATTTTGCCGGAATTAGAAAAGCAAGGTTTTCGATTTGTCACCGTTTCAGAATTAATCAAATTATCCAATACACAGCAGGCAGGTAAATCACAATAGCCTAATTGCACAGGACTTCAAAATAAGGTAGTCTTGTCCTATTATGAAGTTCTGGAGGCTTTTGTCATGTCTGATAACACATCCTATACGACTGAGGAAATTGCCCGTTTACTGAAGATCTCGAAATTAAAAGTATATGATCTGATTAAAAAAGGGGAGCTTCCCTCCTACCGTGTAGGAAAACAGATGCGTGTGGATCAATCCGATTTAGAAGCCTACAAACAGAATGCTCGAAATGGCATGACCCTATCGACATCGCCGCTGACTTTCGCTGGAGCAAATCTAACACAAGTTGCCACACATTCTGGCCAATTTAATAGTAAAGCTACAGGACACAGCCTCGTGATTACGGGTCAGGATATGTCACTCGATATTCTGGCCACCTATTTAGAGCGTTGCCTGCCCACTGAGCGCCCTCTTCGTTCTTACGCTGGCAGTCTAGATAGTCTGATTGCCATGTATCAGGGCGAATCGGACATCGTCAGTACGCATCTGCTCGACGGGGATACTGGAGAATATAACCTTCCCTATATTCGTAAAATCCTTGTAGGCTTCTCTTATGTTGTAGTTCGTCTGGTGACCCGAAGTGCAGGATTGTATGTTCAAAAGGGAAATCCTAGAGGTCTTCATGAATGGTCTCATCTGCAACAGGATGGACTTACACTGATTAATAGAGAACGTGGCGCTGGTGCACGTGTGTTATTGGATGAGCAACTCCGATTGCACGGCATTCCTGCTGCAAGCCTATTTGGATATGAGCAGGTGGAGAATAGCCATTTAGCGGTCGCCGGTAAAGTGGCACGAGGAGAAGCTGATGTGGCCATCGGTACCGAGAAAGCTGCTAAGATTGTCGATGGCATTGATTTCATTCCCTTGATTCAGGAGTCCTATGATCTAGTGATGCTTAAGAAACCGGAGCATGAGCAATGGATCGCCACCGTGATTGATATTTTACGCTCGCCAGCCTTCCAAAGTGAGCTTGGGTCCATTCACGGATATGATCTCACGGAAACCGGGACGATTATTTACGAAACCTGATAGTCATAGGCTTGCTTGCTTCTTATTAAAGAGGTTTTGTTTTAACGGTGCGTTTCTAAAGAAAAAACCTAGCCCATCCAGGTTACTCCTGGATGGGCTAGGTTTTTTTAATTTATTAAGATTTCCAATCGACATTCCCACTGAAGTCAGAGGAGCGATCTCTGTCGAGCATAATTAAGTACGCCGGTTCACAAACATCAACATCACAGCAGACATAACAATAATGGAGCACACCCACATCCAAGCAAGGGTCATGTTGCCGCCATCCACCGCGACATAGATCGCTGTAGGTACAGTCTGCGTGCGGCCAGGAATATTTCCAGCTACCATGATCGTTGCGCCAAATTCTCCTAAACCGCGGGCAAAACCTAGAACATACCCAGCAGCGAGTGACCGACCTGCAAGGGGCAATGTGACATAAAGCAGTACTTGCAGTTCGCTCGCTCCCTGCGCACGCGCCGCATCTTCAAGATCCGCTTCCACGCCTTCAAAGCCCGCCTTCACCGTACGGTAAACGAGAGGAAAAGCTACGACAACCGCGGCGATAACCGCAGCCCCCCATGTAAAAAGGATTGTATGCTCCGTCATTTGTTCATACCATCTGCCAATCCAGCTGCGACGACCTAAGACGACCAACAGCACAAATCCGACAACTGTCGGCGGCAATACGAGAGGAAGCAGCATTACAGTTTCAACCAAGCTATAACCAGGGAATTTGCGACCTGCCATAGCCTTAGCTGCAGCCGTTGCCAGGATAAACACAATGATGCTGGTGAGTACTGATATTTTTACGGAAAGCCATACCGGGGCGAAGAAATCAGTCCAATTTATTTCCATCCTTATTCACCCCGCTTCTACTCATGATTTCTTATTTAAGGAAGCAAGAAGCCATAGCTTGCAAAAATATCACTAGCCTCTTTGCTTTGAAGATAATTGTAAAATTCTTTAGCTTCCTTCTGATTCTTCGAATCCTTCACGATACCCGCCGGATAATTAATGGCTTTGTGAACATGCGGGCCTACAGTAAGGGCGATCTTCGTCTTTTTTGAAGTCAATGCATCTGTCTTATATACAAAGCCTGCATCGACATTCCCCGTTTCGACATAAGACAGAACCTGACGTACATCCTTCGCAAATACAAGTTTGTTTTGCAGCGTATCCCATACCTTCTTCGCAGTTAACGATTGCTGAGCATATTGGCCAGCGGGCACAGATTCAGGCTGCCCTACCGCTACCTTCTTAAAGGATTTATCCGTAAGTTGAGTGATTGTATTTAATGAAGCTTTTGAATTCGAAGGTATGACTAGAACCAACTGATTCTTAAGCAGAACCCTATGGTCAGAAATCAGTCCAGCATCCACTAATGCATTCATCTGTTTATCCCCTGCAGAGAAGAACAGATCAGCCGGAGCACCCTGCTCAATCTGCTTCTGTAATGTGCCAGATGCAGCATAATTAAAGACCAAATCAATATCGGGATGCTTCTTCTCATAGAGAAGCGCCATTTTATCTAAGCTATCTTGCAAGCTGGCTGCAGCGGATACTATAATTTCTGTCTTCTTGGCGGCGGCCTCTACCTCCAACCCTGCGCTCGCAGATAAATTCACAACCAAAAAAATTGCTAATACACCAAAGATCCTGACTGACCATTTCTTAAACATTTCCATTCCTCCCATTTTCACATGTATATATGTAGATGCTATTCTAGCATACGTTTTTTCGATTTTCTATAGATTGAGTTGTGTTTGGATATGTTTAGTTATATATTGTTATAATTAGATAGTTAGAAATGAGTATCTTGGACTTACTCGCAAAAAAAGGATGCCACCGGCAACCATTTAAATGGTTGCTCAAGCACCCCACCTTTCGAATTGAACGAAGGTCAAATGAGCGTATCACTATTTATAGTGCGAACTCCATTTTTCCAACTGCTGCCTGATTACTTCACGATAATAGTACGGTTCAATGATTTCCGCTTCCTCTTCGAATCTCTTAATCCAGCGGACAAATCCTATATCTTGTTCCACGGCAACCTTAAAGTGAAAACATCTAGATTGACGATCCACTTTACTTGGCTTAAAAGGCAATTCGTCCTTCTTAATTCCTTCCATTACCCGTTCCGAGAATTTCACTTTGAATTCTACCTGTAAACTATCCCTATCGAGTGACCATTTCTGCTTCATAAAGGCTTGCACATCAAACGCTTCCTTCGAAAAAAAACGATTTAATGGCTTCACATTAGAAAAATCGTTGATATGATATGTACGAATAACACCCTGACGATGACAAAATCCAATGAGATGAAAACGACTTTCCAGCGGGACCAGACAATAAGGATCAATGGTGATCCCTTTCTCTTCTAATGCATTCTCACTATAATTCGCTTGAATACTCTTTTGCTTTAATAAAGCCTCCAGGATCGGAGTAAGAAATGAGTGTTGTTCCATATGCGAACTGTTTCTTTCTGCCCACCCCACCCCTACTTCTCTTCTTGCACGTTCTATTGTTTCTTCTCTCTCAGCCTTACGTTTATATTCAGCTGCGACTACTTTTTCATACGCGCTTTCAAAATCTATGGGTAATGCTGGTTTTATATCTTCCATAATATAGCGTAATTGCGAAAATGCGTTTGCTTCTTCTTCCGACCAATCCAAGGGATAGAGTGCAAAATTCCCAATAAAAGCATAACCTTTTCCATGCCCCAGGTGGGTTATGGGAATATGCATGGCGCTAAGCGCGTCCATATCCCGGTAAATCGTTCTCTCGCTGTTGCCGCAGCGTTCCGCCAATTCGCGGGCTAATATCCCTGGCTTGGCTTGAACAAGTGTAATAATGCGCATCAGTCGGATTAATCGGTCTGTCATATTCAGTTCCCCTTGATTTATGGTTAAATAGACCCATTATTTTATGAAAAAAAGTAAAGTTGTGATAGAACTTTTTTACTATGTTACCACATTTTATATTACAATTCTTCTTATAATTTTCCGCCGAATCCGCTGAAAAATCCAACTTATGTATAGGTCTTTTTTCGCTTATGTGCATCCTCGTGTAGTGAGTCCTATATTAAATTCCACCAACGGCTTTACTTCGTTGCTGATGCTCGAACCCGATCTGTTTATACAACATTTCAGCCTCTTTAAGCAGCAAAGGATCTCCAGAGCGTACTGCGAGTAGCAACATCTTATCCGCATGTCGATTGAGCATTTCGTGAGCTTCACTATGCTGGCCTTTACTTCGTAGTGCCTCTGCTTCTTCAACCGTTTCAGCCGTCTTCAACAATTCCAGATGCTTCTCAACATAAAAGCAGCAAGTATCGCTCAGAATGCGTGTATGATGCGCGTACTCCAGCTCAAGTACCTTCACGGGAAGTTCACGAACACGCTCTACGGTTGGTTTTTTATACTTCCACTGTAGGGATAGTGCTTCATATTTACCTGCTACAGAACTAGAAGTAGTGAACTCCAATCCTATGAATTTGCGTTGTCCTGTTTTTATTTTTCCAAGCTTAAGCAAGAGTGAATTTCCTTCTCCAGCCTCCGTTTCACATCCATAACAGCGCTTAAAGGTTACATGTGGCTCAAGCCAAACTCGTAGTTCAATATCACGTGCAACCACTTTGTGGCTGCTTGGTCGGCTATTTTCTGTAGGCAAATTTCCTTTCCATTCGACAAGTAAAACAACATCGCGATTTCCACCTGCAAAAATACGATCTTGACCCCACGTAAATATAGGAGTAATACTTTCCATCATATTTTCCACCTCTTTCTTTTTTTGGGTCTTCTATTAATGTACCAATAATGGCGGACAACTCCATGTCATGGAATGTATGTTCGGTTCTATATTATCGACAAAAAAAGAGCCATTCTACATACGAAGTAGACTGACTCTCGCAAAAACAGCCCCTTTTGTCTGTTTATGACGAAAATTTTATGTTTTTAACTTTAACGACTCTGAAGCTTAGGCTGCACTCGCTCCCGCTTAAAAAATAGTCCCAGCGCCCATTTGGCGCAAAGCAGAGAAAATATAAAAAATAGGACTGCCCAAAATATGGCCGGCACCGATGTCATCCTTGCCAGGTTACTGGCATCTCCCGCACGGGATGGGGATACAACGGCCGCATATACGAGAAATAAACTTCCCATTACAGACTCTTCCAAGGTCAAAAAAGCTAATAACAAATAATAATATTTGCTGGCCTTTTTCCACACCACCAGCATTAAAACATTCAGCGCAATAAACCCGCCTAACCACATCATTCCGAAGCTTCCCCGCACGTACATTACCAGCATAATCAATGCTACTGTAGTAGCTAAGATAAGTCCCCAATCATGCCGTCCTTTACTGTAGAGATAGAAGAGCAGCAATGCGAATAAGGAAGCCAGCACATACCCGGATAGCGACACCAGTATCGCTCTGCCTCCATCTTGAATGGCTGAATAGGTGACCCCACTATGATTTGCGTATAGTTCAATCCGCAGCACACTGCCAGACAGCAGTAAAGTCACCAGCGCATGACCAAATTCATGAATCATCGTGTCCAAATTCCGAAACAAAGATGAGAATGGAATCAACCTCGTTAAAAAAGCAGATCCGACCAAAAATAACATTGTCTTAAGCCATTTATTCATTCCGCAGCAGCCCCTTTCCGTCCAAAGTATACGATAAATAGTCCCTCTTCTCAATCATGTTGAGCACAGCCAAATCGTTCCTTACAAGGAAGTGTAACCTCACTTCAAACAGGCAAATATTACTGACCCAAGAAGCCCTATTCACGTTTAGCGTACGCTGTCAGAAGCTGTCAAGCTGTGTTAAAATAAAAGAAATAAAAGCCTAAATTGGGTGGTGATTATATAGATGAAACAACGTAAATACCGTAAATATCTACAGCTGTTTTGTTCGCTCCTGCTTCTGCTGACCCTTTCCATATCTCTTCCGGCCCCAGTAGCACAAGCCAATATATTCAGTGATATCTATAATGGATTCAAAAGCTTCTCTGAGCTTCCAAATGAAGTCAATGAATTGAAAGAAGGATTTCAGCAGACAGCTGAAGAGCTACAACAGGCGAAAGATAAGCTTACGAATACCATGCAGGAAATGGAGGCCTACCGGACACAGAACGAAGCCCTGCAGGAGCAGAATCGCCAACTAACGCAGATGGTTGATGAGTTGCAAAATGACCGGACGGCACGCGAAGAATATTATCATAAAATCAAAGTGACTATTTTTACGGGGATTGGTCTAATTCTGGGGTATTTTATACTCATCCGTATTGTTCGTTTCAGCATGCTTCACCGTTCTAGAAAAGGAGACCGCCTGCGCTAATCTTGAACATTCAGTAAAGATCACGTCTACAGCATGAGGGAGATGAAATATGAACATCGATGTCCAAGATGAAAGCGACAGCGGGAGCGGACAAGCCGTAGCCTTCACCCTTGGGGAGAAGGAAGAGGTTCATGTGCTGCACCCACAACAAATTATCGCTTATCAAGGGCCTGCCACTGGACGGGCAGACAGATTTATGGATGTAAAGGGCATCTATCGCAAGCGAAAATTGATTCGTTCGGATATGTCTGGCCCTTGCCATTTTGTCGCCGCCCTTCCACCAGGTTATCGGGTAAAGATTCTGCAGCTTGATGGAAAGAGCGATTTATTGTACGACTTTAAACATCTCTTCTTCTACAGCAAGGGAGTTACGATGGATACACGAGTGCTGAGTATGAAGAATGTGCTCGTTACACGAGATATTGTGAAAGTGAAATTTACGGGTAACGGCATCATTGGCATATTAACCGAAGGTACGGTATGTGAAGCTGAGCTTCATCCTTACAATCCGCTCTATGTGGATGCTGGCAGCATTATTGCCTATCCTGAAAATGCAAAGCTGGAGCTTACGGTTTACGGCAACCATTTAGCTAGCCAGCATATGAGTTATCATTGGAAGATGACGGGCCACGGCCCTGTGTTGTTTCAGGCCGGACGCCAGAATCGCCGATTTGAAAGAGATAATAACGATGATGGAATTATTAAACGATTTCTGCGCGAAGCCGTGCCATTTGGTGGAGTATTTATTAAATAGAATGCTTCAAAAAAAGAGCGCCATGCGTTAACCATACGCAGGCGCTCTTTGTGTATTCTATCCCTATAAAGATGTTGTCTTAGCCAATAAAGGCATTCAGCATCCAAGCATGTTTCTCAATGCTGCTTCTGATGCCAATCAGCAGATCCGCAGTTGGTTGATCGCTCAACTCTTCAGCAGTAGCAATTGCATCTTGCAGTTCTTTAGCAACAGTCTTAAAGTCTCTCACGAGCTCAAGTACCATACCTTTAGCATCTTCGCCGCCGCGGGCTTCTTGTAAGTCGGACAATTCAAGATATTGCTTCATTGTGGAGGCTGGTTGTCCACCAATAGAAAGCAAACGCTCAGCCAAATCATCTGCATAACCCGCAGCTTCATTGTATAGCTCTTCAAACTTCTCATGCAGTGTGAAGAATTGAGATCCGCTAACATACCAGTGATAATGATGAAGCTTTACCCCGAGCAGGAACCAGTTCGCAGTTTGGCGGTTCAAAGCAGCTTGCAGTTCAGTGTGGTTCTTTAATTGTGTTGTCATTAATAAAACCTCCTATGGTTCATATATTAAAATTGTATTTAGACTCGTTCTAAATCTATATACAATTTAACACACTCTTTCGTGTTTTGCAACTATTCTGGAGATTATATGTTGTGCCGATTCTAGCACAGCTTATGTTATGAAGCCTATTATGTGTGTCACACTTTGGTAAAAGAGTCTCTTCTCTAGATTAAAGAAACATCCTCCTCCGCGGTCTTTCCTTTCCTGCTGCGGAAGAAAGCCCTCATCTCATCACGCTTACTCTTTGGACTTAGGACATACACAGTATCCCCAGGCTCAATAACAGTACTGCCATGCGGAGTGACAATCTTTTTATTGCGGATAATTGCCGTAAATAAGATATCATCTGGCAGACCTATTTCTGAAATCTTCTGTCCAGCAATCGGCATATAAGGGTTAATTCCAATATGGTTAAACTCCGAGTCTGTCTTGCCAAGAGCAACCAGCTCCATCAGGGAAGGCTGATCTGAATCTTCTTGCCCCACAAGCTTCAATCGGGATGCTAGCGGGGAAATACTAGTTCCCTGAATCACCGCCGAGGTCAGTACGACAAAGAATACAACATTAAAGAATAGTCGTCCGTGAGGCAGATCAGCCAGCAGCGGATAAGTCGCTAACACAATCGGAACGGCTCCACGAAGACCGGCCCAAGAAATCAAGGTCTTCTCGCGGATCGTAAATTTGGAAAAGTGCAGGCTTATAAATACACCGATTGGTCTAGCTACAACCATCAGAATGACGGATAACAAGATACCTTGCCATGCCACTTCCGCCAACTCCTGTGGAAATACTAACAAACCAAGCAGTATGAACATAAATATTTGCATCATCCAAGCAAAGCCATGACTAAAATTCATAATGGTACGGTGATACATTAGCTCGGAATTCCCAAGCGTAAGGCCCATAACATAAACAGCCAGCAGACCGCTGCTATGTACCCATGCTGATAAACCATAGGTCAGAACAGCAAAGCCAATCGCCATTACTGGATAAAGACCTGTAGAATCCAGGTTAATTCGATTGATACAGAAAACTGCGATCTTCCCCAGTACAAAACCCAGTACTAAGCCAATGCCCATCTCCCATATAAAAGACAACAGCAGCCCCCATATCGCCATATCCGGATGCTGTATCCATTCGATTAGCGAGACTGTCAAGAATACCGCCATTGGATCGTTGCTTCCTGATTCTGCTTCTAACGTCGAGGTCAGACGTTTATCAATGTTTTTACCGCCGAGTACCGAGAAGACTGCAGCCGCATCTGTCGATCCAACGATCGCTCCAAACAGAAAGCTTTCTGGCCATGACACATCAAGGATCAGTTTAGCGAATACCCCAACAATGGCTGTCGTCATGATTACCCCTACCGTTGATAAGGATAATGCCGGCCGAATAACAGGTTTAATATCCTTAATATTCGTCTGCATGCCACCTTCGAATAATATGACAACCAATGCGAAGATCCCGGCCATTTGCGTTAAGGAAGCATTGTTAAAAAAAACAAATTGGCTTAGCACCATCCCCGCAGCAAGAAACAGCACTAAAGCTGGCATTCCAAATTTAGTGGAGAACTTGGTGGAAAATACGCCTACAAGCAGGAGTGCTGCCAGTAATAATATAATATTATCTGCAAGTTGGGACACCGATTATTCACTTCCCTTTTTATTTATGTACCTTATTACCCTTTTCGATATCCTTTTGAGACATTGAATAATATAAACAAGATTGGAGATTTCATTCCCCGGGCCTTATACTTTATGTAAATGCTTTCTCCCCATCGTGTGTACATATAGGAGGTTGAATGTTATGCAATTGAGATTAATTAAACCTGCGGAGCTAGACCAAGCGGCTCTGCTCGCAGATTCTGTCTTTCGTGAACCGGGTGCCACTTCAATGAAAGAACTGTTTCCACTTATTTTCCGCCCTGGACTCAGCCATTCCTACGCGGCTATTGCCGATGACGGAACGGTTGCTGCTTTCATGGGGCTCGTTCCCTCCACGATCAAGACTGGAGATGCTTTCCTGAATGTATTCTCCATAGGTGCTGTCTGCACCGATCCCGCTTTTCGGGGCCAAGGACTGGCGGGCCAACTTCTACAGCTATGCCAGAGTCATGCTGCCGAGGCCGAGGCATCGCTGATTTTTGTCTCGGGTGATCGTTCGCTATACACCCGAGCGGGGTGCGTACCGTTCGGAGGTACGCAATTTGCCGAGCTGAACACATGCTCAGCTCAGGCACTTGCAGCCGCAGCAGGGGAAGAATGGACGCTGCGGCCTATGCAGCCGGGCGACTTCTTCGCCGTCAACCGGCTGCTGAATGAACGCGAAGCCGGACAGGTGTACAGTCCGGGTGAGCTGGCGCTGCTGCTGGGTGCCGAGGCTTACGCAGGTGTGCTGGGCTTAGCCCAGCGCACACTCGTAGCCGTCCGGGACGGCAGCATTGAGGGGTTCGCCGCGGTGGCTGTGCCCGCGGCGGCGGAAGTGCCAGCGCCGAGCGCGGCGACGGCGGTGGAATGGGCCGGCCAGCCGAGCGCGGTCGCGGCGTTGCTGGCCAAGGCAGCTTTGTGCGGCGGCGTGGGCACGCTGCAAGTGCCTGTGCCGTGGCAGGAGCGCAGCCTGCTCGCGCTCCTGCGGGATGCCGGCGCCAGCTTAAGCGCCGGCGCGAACAGCGGAACGGTCTGCATCGCAGACCGGGCAGCGCTTTTGCGGCAGACCGAAGGCTGCCGCAAGGGCCTCGACTTGTCGTCCGTGCAGGACGACAAGGAGCTGATCTCGCTGCTCTTTGATCCAGCGAGCCCGCTTCACACCTCTGATTCCTCGGGGGAATCAGAGACAATTCCTTTGCCGTATATGTCTGGACTTCGTTTCATTTAACGGATTTAAACAAGAATAAACGGAAGCCGTCCTATTAAGGACGGCTTCCGTTTCTGCGAGAAAGAGAAAGATAATATATGCCGTGGAACATATACATTCTGATCTATGAGCAAAATCACCATCGCGGGTGAATAAGCCTCTGTTAACTTATCATTGGAGTGTACGAGGCAATCATTGTTGTACATTTTGCAAAATTTCATATCCAAAACTCCCCCACCTTCTGCACTCAGTCTAAGAAATTGTGATGGGGCGTTGGGGAGGGAGTTTTATGGGGAAAAACTCCCTCTATTTAGGATAATTTCCTCACAATTGCCCAGTTATGCGGAATTTCTCCCTATAATACGAAGGATTTTCTAAAAGACGGCGATATCCGCTGGAATACAGGGAGAAATTCCCTATATTCCACCTGTTTAACCCTAAAACACAAAATTTATAGGGAAGAATTCCCTATTCAATTGTAGATCTATCTCACAGTTATTTAGTAGCGCTACAAACGATTATATAAATTCAAATGATACCCTTATTCTCTGGAATACACCTGCAGCTCTTGAATGGACCAATAATTCCCGCCGGAACCGGTCTGTACAATTTTGATATACCTCGTCTTTACTTTAGAAAAGGATATCTTAGTAAGCTCTTTCGTACCTTTTCCAGACGTGAGTTTGTTCCAGTTTTGAGCATCGTCAGAAATATAAACTACATAGTCTCTTGGATAATCAAAAGGTGATAACGTACTGTCCAGATCTATACTTTCAATTTCATGTACTCCACTCAGATCAATCTGAAAATACTCTCCAGAAGCCTGATGTTTCCCCGTATCCCAGCGAGTGCGCCGATCCCCATCGATGGCCAGACTCGGAGCTGATGCTGCCGTATTCACATTTGAGGATACCTTCCACTTTGTCCGATCCAGAGGAACCAGTCCGGTGGCTGTAATCTGAACTTTATCGGACAGTAAATTAGAGCCGGATACCCTTACCGCGTAGGTATATAACGTCCCTTCACGTAAATTATGATCCGTGTATTCTGTAAGCTTCACATCAGTAGCGATCACTTTCATTTCCCCACCGCTACCTTCAGCGCAAAGCAGCTCATAGCTTGCTCCTGGTGCCTCCAACCAATTTAATTTTACAGCTAAACCTTTTGTTGCTTCGGCTTTGAATCCTTTAGGTGCCGACGGCTTTACTTCAGTGGAAGGCTGCAAAATATACTGCACAGCCTCTCCCGGAGCAAGTGTCTCCGTAAAGGTTAACGTGGGAGTAGCCTTTTTACCTGTTACATAACTTCTTGCTTTTTCATACGTATCCCCGTTTCCAAAACGTTCCCCTTCATACACCCCGTTTTTCGGCATAGTCACATTTACACTCACGGTCTGTGGAGTAGACTCAAAGTTAACAAAATTAACCAGCACCTTATTTGAGGTCGCTCCACTTCCCGCAAGAGGCTTCAATGTAGAAGTATCCACGGCCCGAACATATACCAGCTTGTCGGCTAACACATCTTTGTTTGCAACTTGGTAAGTTAATGGAGCGCCATGTGTAGCATAGGCAAGACTGAGCCTTCTCATGATGCTGACACGTGAATCCTCATTTTCTTTTGTATAATAAATCTCTGTGGTTGCCGGATCATGCTCTTCTAAATTAAACCCGTATTTGAATAAACTGAAATCCTTAAAAAAAGCAGCATGCTGCACAAACATATCCGCATAACCAATATGTGCACGCATGATCCGGTCGAATACAGCTGCTGTCCGCTCCGTTGCCCCGTATTGATAGGCATCCACATGACTGTCCGAGGTACCAAATTCAGTGGTCAGCATTTTTTTGCCTAGTCCATTGTCTGCGCCAGTGAAGGTCTTCAAATTCTCAGTAAAGCTTCCTCCATTACTAAAAATATAAGAGTCGCCGTAGGAATGTCCATTGGTCAAATCCGTAACCTTCTCCAGCTCCATACGTTGCTCTGGATCACGTTCCCAGCCATCCGGATCTCCACATTCCTTCCCAGTTCCCTTCTGATTACCACAGGAATCTTCACTGTAGCTCGGCCAATACGCCCAGCCCGGAGCAACAGTTTGTAAATGGGGCGCGATTTGCTTACCCTTTTTATTCAACCAGTCCGCAATCGCCAAGTTAACTGCCTTAGAACGATTGAATAACCCTGGCTCATTATCTACCTCATAATATTGAAAATAAGGGCTATATTGTTCAAAATAATCTGTCAGCTTTTTCTCCGCATCAGCAGGCAACGATCCATCTGCCTTAAGCTTAATATCACCAGTATGCAAATACAGAGCAACCGCCTGCATGTTGTAATCCTGCAATACCTTGTAATATTCCAGCATATCTGAGCAGGATCTCCCGACATCACTAGCACAGCTGGTACGCATCACATTGCCGCTATAAGCCATCCCTAGCCATTTGATAACATAAGGCAAGTGCGTAACCGCGCCTTCATCAAAGTAAAACTGCTTATTATTCACTACTGTTCCGGTCAGTGTATAGCTGCCATGAATAGGCTCGGAAATTGGAGCGTTAAGAGATTCTAAACGGAGATTATCCCAAGTCCACCAGGAATATTCGTCTTCTTTGTCACTGCAATATAAACATCGAACCGTTTGCAGCTTCAATTCGTTCGTTCCCAGCTTCAATTGCTCCTTGGGAATGTATAATTCATAGGATTTTTGAAAGCTATATTCACTTTCTGTGCCCGATACGCCCGCAATTTGAATGATCCCTGACAATTGATGATTGGAAAACACACTCATTTGTGGCACGGATTTATAAGCATCCAGAATTCCTACGCTAAATAAGACCCCATTCTCCGGGATCTTATTTAGCTGATAGGTGATCGTTAATTCCGGCTGGGTCTTTCCATTCAAGCCTGCAGGCAAGCTCTGAAGAGCCGATGATTTGAGCGCTGAAGAAGGAACATTAAATACCTTCTTACTGCCAGAAGTGCCACTCGCAGCGAACTCAGCTGTTGAGCCATCATGTTGTCCCAGATTCCAGATCACAGTACCATCCGGTATTTCTGCTGCAACATCACTTCCTGTAGCTAATCTTGGTATATTGGCACCTACCTTATAATCGTTCGTCTTATTCGTTCCGAAAACAGAGACAGACAACAGAAACAAGACGGTTAATGCGGTGAATTTCAGTAATAACAGTAATGGTTTGTTTGCAGTTATCCTATTTTTTCTATTAGATATTCTCCTCGTTATTCCCATCCATAGGTCCTCTCTTTCTTCCGGAATGTCTAGCCCTATCATTTCATTAGATTAAGGAAGGAACAATGCCCCTTGTGGAATCACCTGCTGCTTCTGGCTGGAACTCTCCCACAGCAAGCGAAGATTAGCATCTCCTTCATTCTCATAATATTCAATTTGGATATCATAAAGTGTTCCGGCTGTGAGCGGGATACTTCCTTTATGAAGGGTTGCACTTTGATTTTTCCAATTATCGATGATCAGCTTTCCGTCAATCCAGACACGGACTCCATCATCAGAGGATGCCGAAATCGTATATTTTTCACTGAATTTGGGTTTGAGCTTCCCTTTCCAGCGAACAGAAAAATGATCTTCATCTATCTCCTGTGCAGGTGACCCGCCATGCCAATTAAAATCAATCTTACGATCATCGCGGATAAGTACCGCTTCTCCCTCTAAATCAGTATTGTTATAGTATTCTCCAGTTAAACCCGCTAGGGTTACCGGGATTACCGGTGCTATCGAAGGGCCTCCTGTTGTGAGAACGTAATCCTCTCTCGATACTATAAACGAGTCATTCATAAAGCTTTTAATTGACTGTAGCGTATTATTTTCTGTTAGTAATTTTCCCCAAGTCATCATATAGACCCATTTATTTTGTTTCTCAGTTAATACATCCGGGTTCGGCAGCTGTCCACTCTCCCCGATTCCGATAGGTTTACCTTCGCCCAGTGTGAGCAGATCCTCATAGTAGGACTGCTTATAATCGTTATTGTAGATATCCGCAGCCAGAACATCGACTTTATCCGAAGCGGGGTAATATGCAGCATAAGGATCTGCCCATTCATTCGGCGCATTTGGATTCCACACCCACAGTAGATTATTTAGCTTGTGTGTGTTTACAAAACGATCATAGACAATATTCCAAAGCGCTGAAAAATTGTCCTTTTTCCCCCACCAAAACCAACCGCCGTTCATTTCATGGTATGGTCGCCATAAGACTGGAACTCCGGCATCACGCAGTTGTCCCAAATAGCCCGCGATCTCGTCTAGATCAGAGATTAGACTCTTATACTGAGCCGTCCCAGGCGTAACATAAGCATTAAACTTCTCTTGACTGAGACTTCTGTTTACATTGGACCATTCCGGAGAAGTCCCCGGCAAACTCTGATGGAATGTCATGGCTACAATGCCACCCTCTTGATGCCACTCAATTGCACTGTCTAAAACAGCTTGTCGCTGTTCTGCGATCGTCCCTTTGGGTTGATTATTAATTGCCCCCAATTCATAACCATGTAGAACGGCATTTTGTCCCGATGTATTCTTCAGCTTATGAACCAGTTCATCTGGACTTTCTAGATAATCATGCTGGCCAGACAGGATTCCTTTGCCACGTAGATTCACCAAATTACTCAGCAGTTGCTTGGCTTCTTCAGAAGCTGATGGATTGCTTGGTATAGCCGGAGGAAGAGAGGAAGAAACACTCATAGCCTTCGGAAGACTCTTAACCTCTCCCCAAGGCAGCAAGGAAAAAATAATAAACACCGGTAATATAGTAAACAACAATCTGTTTTGCTTATAATATTTACGCAAATAAATCCTCCTTTCGGTAGCTGTACTGCCTCCACAGGTGCTAAATAAACATACCTGTTATCGGACAATCGTCTTCTGACCTAATGAGGACTATAGCTTAGTAGCTCTGCAACAATAACGCAGAGCCACTAAGGATCGACCTTTAATTTTCATCAATCAGGAGACATCCGGAAGAAAAAGGGCACTTGCTGGAACTGTCTCTTTAGCTTGACTAGCACTTTCCCACATCAAGCGGACTCTCGCATCGCCTTCATTCTCGTAATACTCCACCTTGATATCGTATAGCTGGCCAGCCTTCAGCGTTATATTCCCCTTACGCTCAGTACCACTTTGCTTAGTCCAACTATCAATCACGGATTGCCCATTCACCCACACTCGGATGCCATCATCTGAGGTAGTGTAAAATGTATATTGCTCATCATATAATGGCTTAATTTTACCGCTCCAACGTATGGAGAAACGATCAATCCCGAGGGTGGCATCCGGCGATCCTTGCCGCCAATTGAAATCGATAATTGCATCAGTTCTAGTAAGAGCTGCTGCTCCCGACAGCTGGATGTTGTTATAATATTCACCTGCAAGCCCCTTCGCAAGAGGAATTGCTGCCTCACCCTCTTCTTCGGGAGGTGCCGGCACTGGTGCTGCGCTAGGCGTGGGTGCCAAGCTATCATTTAATTTATCTCTAGTCAGGGTATAGTTGCTATTCATAAATGTTTTGATTGTATCTGTACTGTTATTCTCGTAAAGCATTTTTCCCCAGCTCATCATATACGTCCATTTACTTTGTGTTTGCTGAAGCTTCTCCAGATTTGGCATTTCACCATTCTCCCCGATCGCAATCGGTTTGCCAGCGGCTAGAGTCAACAAGCTGTCATAGTATTTTTGCTGGTAATCATTTTCGTATATATCTGCTGCCAGAATATCTACTTTATCTGCTCCTGGATAAGTTAACGCATAAGGATCTGACCAAACATTCGGAGCATTCGGACTCCATACCCATAACAAATTATTTAATTTATGAACGTTAACAAAACGGTCATACATAATATTCCAAAGTTTAGAAAAGTTATTTTTCTTCCCCCACCAGAACCAGTTTCCGTTCATTTCATGATAGGGTCTCCAAAGCACCGGAACATTGGCATCGCGCAAGCTTTTTAAAGAGACTGCCACCTTATCAAGTTCAGCGATCAGACTGTTATATTGCTTGGTACCCGGTGTAACGTAACTATTGAACTCATTCTGACTAAGTGTTTTTTTCACATTATCCCAGTCATAAGAGGTGCCCGGCAGGTTAGCATGAAAAGTCATAGCTACAATCCCGCCCGCTTTATTCCAGTTGATGGCGCTGTTCACCACATTTTGACGCTGCCAGGCCATCGTTCCGTCTGACTGACCGCTGATCGCGCCCAGTTCATAACCATGAAGAGCCGCATATTGTCCGCTGGTTCCCTTCAGCATATTGTTAATTTCATCTGGACTTTCTAAATAGTCGTGTTGGCCAGCAATAATACCTTTTCCTGAAATTGAGTAAAAATAGTTAAGCAGCTTTACGGCTTCAGGTGAGGCTCCTGGGGTAACTGGCGTTCCAGAATTTGAAGCAGCTATGACAACAGACGGCGAAATTCCAACAGTAAGCGGAAGTGCAGTCAGAAACAAGACGAGTGACAGAAATGCGCCAAATAATCGATACGTACGGTAAGCTTTCAAAATAATCTCCCTTTCGGTAGCCAGGCTGCCACTCTTTCGAAGGCCCTATAGCTTTGCGTCCCTACCTTTCGATAGGTTTGCCTTTTCAATTTAAGAGAAATAATCTCTCTTACCGTAAGTATCGACGACAATTAATGATATATTTAGTGTTTTTATGACTTTTTTTGATAATTGAGTCAATTTACCTGTTTCAAGAAATTTTGGATTGGTTAAATAGATAGGTTAGACCTATGAAATGAATTGTTGTAGTTCTATATCATTCCAGTCTAAAGTAATACGAATGTTATCTTCTTCTACTAATTCAGAACCCGTCTGTACCTCTATAAACTCGACATCCGTCAAAGCAAGGATCGCGTGTTTCGTTCCTTCCGGTATACGTACCACGTCCCCAGCCTTCACATTATGTTTTTTCTCATTCAGCACAATACTTGCTTCTCCGCTGACGATTGTCCATATTTCACTACGCTTGCGATGTAATTGATAGCTGATATTATTCCCCTCAGATATAAAAATCCGTTTGGTCAGCACTTCATTGCCTTCATCATATTTCACATAATCAATAACTTTGTAATGACCCCAGCGGCGTTCCTCGTACATCGGTCTTTGTTCAAAGGTCTTCAGCACTTCTTTAATCCGTGGGCTCTCAGCTTTATGGGTAACTAGAATCCCATCCGGGCTAGCCGCAATGATCAGATCCTTCGCACCAATTACCGTAATCGGAATATCCAGCTCATTAATCAAGCAAGTCCCCTCAGAATCCGCCGTTACAAAACCTTTTCCTACATGCTTGCTGCTCATTTCCTCTGTCAGCGTATTCCACGTTCCAAGATCCTTCCAGAATCCATCATACGGCTGTACTACAATATGTTCTTCTTTCTCCACCACTTCATAATCAAAGCTGATGGAAGACAATAGCTTATACTGCTTCTGCAATTCTTCATATCCTAAAGGCAACCCTTTACGCTGCAAAATATCTAACAAGTACCCTAAGCGGAAGGCAAACACTCCACAATTCCACAATGCATTTTGCTCGATGAGCTGTTCTGCTTGTATACGGTCTGGTTTCTCTTGAAAGTGACTCACCTTCATAAAACCATTTCCCCCCGCCTCTTCGGTGGTAGGAATAATATATCCGTATTTCTCTGAGGCATGTTCAGGAACAACACCCATTAGTGCCAGATTTGCTCCACTTTCCAGCATGATCCCCTCAAGCATAGCTATGGTATCGAAAAAGGATGCTTCTACATAAGGGTCAACAGGCAATATTGCTACCGTCTCTGCTGGAGAAACACCTGCCACTGAATAAAGATAGGTAGCTGTTAAGGCGATAGCCGGAAAAGTATCCCGACGCTCCGGTTCAACGATAATTGGCACATGACTTCCCAGTTGGCTTTGTATCATTTCTACTTGGCCGCGGCCGGTGGCCAGATAAGATGATTCTGCCATCCCCGCTTCCTCCAGCTGTCTCCAGACACGTTGTACCATGGATTCTGGTTCACCTTGAGGGCTTTCAAGTACCTTTAGAAATTGCTTTGAACGTGAGTCGTTGGACAACGGCCATAACCGTTTACCTGAACCGCCTGATAGAAGTACCATTTTCATAGAATGAACCCTCCTTGAATTATGGAAATCGAGCATATTTGAATTGTTTTCAAAACGTCAGCTTCCACTTAGCCTTATTTCGAGCAGATGCACTAAAAAAATTTGTTAGGTAGAAACCACTCCAAGGGATTTTGGACTTCCTATCGCTGTTATCCTCAGATTTCCTTATTGAACCGCTTCTAGCGGTAGAAATCCGAGGATAGCATATGCTTTCGAAGCTAGCTTTCCTACGGAAATCTTTCGGGCGAACACTCCGTTTCTACAGTTCCAAATTCCCTTTCCGTTCTTAACCTAACCAACTTCTTCTTAATACTTGATCCGTGCGCACCGGGCTGTACCAGCCGGAAGCAAGCACGTTTTTCAAAAGATTTGCTTCTGCTCCGGGGGAGGCAGCTGCAACTGCAAGAACAACTGCAAGAACAACTGCAACTACAAGAGCAAGACTAGTTGCCACCACAGAGACAGAGACAATGACAATGGCAATGACAACTACAAATGCTACTGCTACTGCGGTATATAATCAGAGTACCTAACTTTATAAATTGCTTAGAACCTTAAAATAAGGGAACGAAGTGGCGGAAGAGAATTTTGGAACTGGAGCAGCGATAGCGTCCGCCTTTGTCTGCGGATTTCTACCGCTATTAGCGGTTAGAATCAGGAAATCTGCAGACAACAGCGGCTGGAAGTCCAAACATTCACCGCAGTTGCGACTGACACTTAACACAAAAATCTCAAGTTCAATATATATAGATTAAACCGCTCCAGCCACACTAGCAGAATAACCACTCAATCCACCCATCTGCGGGCGACCGACAGAATGATAAACGAGGCCGGTACCCTCGATTTGCTCCTTGGAATACACATTGCGTCCATCGATCAGCACCCCATTGCGCATGCTTTTCGCCAGCTGATGCAGATCAACCTCCTTGAGTAGGCTCCAATCAGTCAGGAGGCATACGGCATCGCTGCCCTCAGCCGCTTCCTCTGGCAGATTGCACCAGCGAAGCTGCGGATGATCATATTGCTGCCTGAAATTTGTAGCTGCGATTGGATCATATAGTTTGACCGTTGCTCCTTCAGCCACCAGTGCCTCAACAATCTCTCTGGCGGGAGCTTCGCGGACATCATCAGTGTTCGGCTTAAAAGCAAGCCCCCATATCCCAATCGTCGAACCGCGAAGGCTGCCAAGTGATTCATGCAGCTTGGAGATGATCATAAACCGTTGTCCCTTGTTCACTTCTACTACAGATTTCAATAATTTGAATTCGTAATCGACGTTGCCCGCAATTTGAATGAGCGCATTAGTGTCTTTCGGGAAACAGGAGCCTCCATAACCGATACCAGCCTGCAGGAAGGATGACCCGATTCTTTGGTCCATACCCATTCCTTGTGCTACCTCGGTTACATCAGCTCCCACTTTTTCACAAATATTGGCGATCTCATTAATAAAGGAGATCTTCGTGGCCAAAAATGCATTCGAAGCATATTTGATCATTTCAGCACTGCGTATATCTGTTACAAATACATTTTCTGTGAAACCCTTATGAAGCTCGCGCATGGTTGGTTCCAACTCTGGATTATCAAGACCAATGACAATTCTGTCGGGATGGAGGGTATCGCGAATCGCTGACCCTTCACGTAAAAACTCGGGAGCAGACACGATATCAAAAGAATGATGGGTAAACTTAGAGAGCATTTTGGAGATTTTCTCATTTGTCCCTACAGGAACTGTAGATTTAGTCATTATAATCTTGTGCCCTTCCATCGCTTTAGCGATTTCAGCAGCTGCACCCTCAATGTAGGTTAAGTCAGCTTCACCGTTAGGCAATGATGGCGTACCTACAGCAAGAATGATAATATCTGAATGGCGCACCGACGCTTGAAGATCTGCAGAAAAAGATAACCGTTCCTCACGAAGATTCAGTTCAATCAGTTCCTCGATTCCCGGCTCATAGATGGGCGATTCCATCTGTTTCAGCTTCTTAATCTTTTCCTCGTCCTTATCCACACAGATGACATGATGTCCGCCCAGTGCAAAGCACACGCCAGATACAAGACCCACATACCCAGTACCGATTACTGTCAGCTTCATATAATCATCCTCCTTTTAGAAAATTGACATACGCCTGCTCAACATACTGCTTGAACTTAACCATAAACGCCTGCTCATCGAATTTACGTGCATGCTCCATGATTTGATCGATATCCCAAGCGTAGGACTCTACCTCATAAATAGCCTTAAGCAGATCCTCCACTTCTTGATGCTGAAAGAACACACCATTTACATAAGGAATAATAGTATCCAGTGCCCCACCTGCTTGATAAGCAATTACCGGTCTTCCTGCAGCGTTCGCTTCCAGCGGTGTAATTCCAAAGTCCTCTTCTCCTGGAAAAATGAACGCTCTACACTGTGCCATCATTCCAGTCACTTGCTCATCTTCTAGCCGGCCCAGAAACGATACATTATCCTTAGCCATGCCTTCGAGACGCTTGCGATCTGGTCCATCCCCTACGATATAAAGCTTAAGTCCGTTACGGTTAAAAGCCTCTACTGCCAGATCAATCCGCTTGTAGGAAACAAGCCGGGAGACAATTAAATAATAGTCACCAATGGTTGAAGAGCTTGTAAACCGGGCTGTATTAATCGGTGGAAATATGACATCTGCATCCCGGTGATAATAATTCTGAATCCTCGTCTTCACTACTGATGAATTGGCTACGAACTGATTCACATTTTTGGAAGTTCGCTGGTCCCACGTTTTGAGCTGCTGCATGTATACCTTAAGCATTTTCTTGAACAGCCCGGAATTCGATTGACGTTCCATGTAGGTGTCATAATCCCATGCGAAGCGCATAGGCGTATGGCAGTAACAAAGATGAAACGTATGTTTAGGAACTTGAATACTTTTCATAAAAGCACTGCTGGAACTCAGGACGATATCGAAACCGCGAAAGTCCAAATCACGGATGGCCATTGGATAAAGTGGCAGCACCCCTTTAAAATTGGTCTTTACCCCCGGAATCTTTTGCAGCCAGGAGGCACGGATATCCGCATCTTTGAGATTGTCAGTAAGGCGGCTTCCGTTAAAAACCGTTGTGTAGATTGGAGCCTCGGGATACATGTGATGAAAGACTTCCACCACTCTTTCCGCGCCGCCCATTTGGATTAAGTAATCGTGCGCTATCGCAATTTTCATGTGAATCATCCTCAAAGTTTTATGGAGCATCATCTTCAGAATTACCGTGTCATATCATCTGTCAGGTGCCCGCCAACAAACCTTTATAGTAGTCAACGATGTCCTTGACCGTATTCTCGATAACAAAATGCTCTTTCACTCGTTTCATCCCATTGTCCGCCATCCGCCGTCTTTCCTCTGGGTGATCCAGCATCCATTTAATGGAGTCTGCTAGTATCGCCGCGTCACCAGGCTCTATCAGTAGCCCTGTCTCACCTTGAACTACAATTTCTACCGGCCCGCCTTCATTGGAGGCGATCACCGGCAATCCCGCTGCCATTCCTTCAACGATAACTTGGCCAAAAGGCTCAGGAGTTACCGAAGTGTGAATCAGTAAATCAGCAGTATTCATAAGGCCTTGAATATCATCCACATGCCCTAGCATGCTTACATTAGTAAGCTCGTCGTTTGTTATCTTTTGAAGCAATTCCTGCTTATAAGCCTCTTCTCCAAACAGAGCGTCTCCGGCCAGCCAGAACTTCACACGAGGTTCGTTCTTAAAGCTTTTTGCGGCTTCCAGCACAATATGCTGACCCTTCCAATGCGCCAATCGACCAACTAGCAATACGTTGAAATCCTTCTGGTCCCGCATACCGATCCCATTACCAATCGCTTTAGCGAATGCGGAGTATACGACCAGCGTTTTTTTCGATCGCGGCAGCTCCAAAGCATTCAGTGTAGAATGTGAATTCGCGATGACTCCATTGGGGAGCAGGCGTGACAGCAAACGAATGCCTTTGGCAACGATAGGTTTTAAATAAGGGGCCCCAATATGATCCCGGATGTGCCAAATCAATGGAACGCCCGCTATTTTTGCAGCGATGGCTCCGTATAATGCAGATTTCAGGGAATTGGTGTGCACGCAATCTACCTTCTCCGCTTTTAAGAGCGGCGCAAGCTTGCGGCCATAAGCCAATAGCTTGAAGGCTGCAGCAGGTGCTCCCAAGTTGACTGCATTTCTACCACGACTTCTGATGCTCTCATCCAGCGGAATAATACGGACATCCATCCCTTTTTCACGTAGCCGTTCAGCCAGGGCACCATCCTCAGCCAAGATTACCAGTGGATCGATCTGTTCTCCAATATGGGTAAGGATGTTAAACAGGGCAACTTCTCCACCACTCCATTTAGCAGTGTGATCTATATAAGCCACTCTTAGCATTACGTGGTCACCTCCTCTCCTAAGGCTTGTAGGAACACGGATTCTACTTGATCCGTAACATGCTCCCAGGTATATCTCTCCAGTACATGCTCTCTACATTCATCCCGGCTCGGAAGCAGTTTTCGATTGCTGAGCATATGGATCATCCCTTCAGCCATGTGGTCACTACTTGAACTCTTAAATAGCAACTCCGGCCGGAAGCCTTGCAAAATTTCCTTATTGCCGCCAATCGGTGTAGCCATCACTGGCAATCCTGAAGATAAAGCTTCAACGGTAATCAAACCAAAGCCCTCCAATGCCTGTGAGGGAACCACGAACATATCCGCTGCCTGATAATAAGAGGCTAGTTCATGATCAGGAATGTAGCCTAGCAGTCTTACCTTGTTGCTTAAGCCATAGTCGGCGATCTTTTCTTCCAGTTCCCCCCGCAACGGCCCTTTACCACCAATCAGCAGAATTGCATTTGGGAAACGCTCCGCAACTTGCTTCCAGGCTTCAAGCAGCTGGAGTAGTCCCATCCGATTGACCAACCGCCGGACAGTCAGCACGGTTGTTGCTCCCTCAGGTAAATTTAAGCTTCGGCGAATCGCCAATCGATTGGTAGCGGGAATAAAACGTTCCACATTAGCTGCTCCTGGAATCACTATAATTTTGTGTAGAGGCACTCCGTGCAGCTTATGGAGAATATCCCGGAACGTCTCACTAAGCACGATGAACTTATCCGCTAGTTTATAGGCTCTATGTTCAATGGATTTGGCGATGGTTGTTTTGACCCGGTGCTTAATGCCTTGACCTTCGATTTTCATTTCTTCATTCCATGGGCCATGAAAAGTCATCACTACAGGAATCCCGCGTTTCTTTGCTTCCAGGGCTGGACCAATACCATAAGGAGCAAAGTGAGTGTATAAAATATCTATACGGCCACTGCCCTCTCCCATCAGATCGGCCGCCTTACGCTGGAAAGCATCCTTACGTTTCCAGATCCCATCTTTTGGATCTCCGGCATTGTGAATAATCAATTCCTCAGGGGTAGCAGGCGTTTCTTGACTGCAAATCAGCGCATGTACCCGATTACGTGAGGAGAGTTGCTCGCAAACGGATTTGAAATACGTGTTAAGCCCACCCGGCTGTAGCGACGGCCAGCTAAGGCCAGTCGTCATAATGTTCAATCCGTCACTGTACGGCATAGCTTCTCTCTCCTTTATTCTCCTTCTCGGTCTGACTCGTCTTCGCATTGTGCTGAGTCAGCTTTCCCGACCTAATTAATTCGTAATGCTTGAAGCCGACCATGAATTCATACATGACCCAGAATACGGATACACCGAAACCTGACATTCCCTTCTTGAACAAACCGTGTAAGAAATACTTTTGCAGGAAACGGGCTGGCGGTCTTAACAGCAGATGACTGACCCGAAATCGTTTGCCCTTGGCATACGCACTTTCAGCTTCTAAGTCAGTATACTTATTGAAACGTGCCACATGATCGTTAATACTGCGGTAACCATAATGCCAGAGGGTTCCTGTCAAACGTATGGTTTGCTCTTCAGAGACCTCGGGCATCTCGTGCACCAAGCTGTTTCGAATTCCATACGCTTTGCGGTTGTAAAGGCGCACTAGATATTCGCCACGATCCAGCCATCTGCCCATAAAATCACCGACCCGGTAGATAGAATAGGCAATCGATTGATCCATAAGCCCCGGTTTCAGTTCAAGAATACTTTCGGCCAACTCGTCGCTGACCACTTCGTCAGTATCAATAAGGAAGACCCAATCATGAACCGCGCGTTCTACTCCGAACTCCCTCTGTTTCGCATATCCGGGCCATGGGTTGACGTATACACGACAATTCAAGCTTTCGGAAAGCTGAACTGTCCCGTCTTTGCTGCCTCCGTCAATCACAATCACCTCTTCGGCGAATAACCTGCAGGATTGTATGGCCTTAGATATTCGAACTTCGTCATCCTGAGCGATGATGACAGCCGATATTGGATAATTATTTTGGCCGCCTACCACGCTTTTTACTGAATCCATGAAGGTTTCCTCCTTTGTCTTTCGCATTATCCATTCATATCCATCGGTTTCTTGCGAATGTAAGAATTCATCGTCGTCTTCATCCACTGGATGTCCTCCCGGGTAATGAGCAGCCGGGGTAGTTTAACTTTTAAGGTGTACTTTATATTGAGAACAATGAAGAAGAATCGCAGGATTGCTGATGACAGCATCGCTATCCCTGCTCCGAGTAAGCCAAACTTAGGGATGAGCAGGAACAACATTGGGATAACCAAGAGTAAGCCAAAACCTTGAAGCATCGAAACAATTTTCGGCTTGCCTAGCGCCATAAAGGCCTGCGCCAGAATGATCGTCCCTCCGCTAATGGTCACTTCAAGGAGCAATAAGCGAAACACGGTTAATGCAGCATTGAAGTCTTTGCCGTACATCAACGGAATTACTAAAGGGGCTAAGAGCATCAGGACTACTCCGCCAAGCATGGTGAAAGTCGTACTTATTCGAAAGGCTTTGAATGTTAACTCAACGGCCTGTTCTTTTGACAGCTCAGAAGCCTTAGGAAACAAGACGATCGTAATCGAGCTTGAGAAAAAATTAACCATTCGCGATAGACTCACAGCCACTACATACAGCCCCAGATCAGCAGGTCTTAACAAACCGGCAATTACGATCTGATCGATATAAGTAGAGAAATTCCCAAGCAAATCATTGCCGTAGGAACCAAGTCCGTAAGTAAACAATCTTTTTAAACTCTGAAAGGCCCCTCTCATCTTCACCTTATAGGTGCGAAGCAAGGAAATCGTCATTCCGATAAATAGCGGCGCTCCAGGAAGGAGATAGGCAACTGCAGTTGTAAATGGATTCATCTGATCCAGCGCGATCAATATCCCGATCATCGTCAGTGTAAGCAACGGCACTAGATAGCGAATCCAATTAAACCTCTTGTATTCACCTCTGAATTGAAAAGCTGCATTGTTAATTTGAGAGATCACTATAATCGGACACAGAATCATAGACCACTGAGCAAAGGTCACGACCTCCGGACTGAAGGATTTCAGCCAATAAGGCAAGACCACGATACCAATAATCATCGCTATGACCCCAAAAATGATACCCAGCAGCAATGCCATACGATAAAGCACTCCGGCATCATCCGGGTTTTTCTTAGCGTTATAGATTAGAGCTGATGGAATCCCAAAGCTCATGCTAAAGGCCAGAAACTGTGACCAGTTAATCATTGCCGTCTGTTCCCCACGCCCTGTCGGTCCAAGATAACGGGCGGTCAGTACTCCCGTTAACATGTTAATCAGTAGGATCATGACACTGACAAACATTGTCTTCACGGCTGCCGAGCTGTTGTCCTTACTCTTCGCGAACAATCTAAAAGATGACCAGATTGTTCTAGCGGGGAGAGATTTTGCATTCAACTGCTGCATACGGTGTTCCCTTCCTTCTACTTTGTGTGATCTCCCTTGCGCTGAGGCCAAGACCGATCAGCATCCAGATTAAGTATCCCTTGAGTCCGGGAAACCCATTATCTGATACCAAACTGACTATCGCACCGGTCCAAGTAGCAAGAGCAAGTCGGGCGTATGGCTGCAATTGGTCCCTGCTGATTACTCTAGCGAATATCTGTTTGACAACTGCGCCTAAAGCTCCGAAGAAGAAAACAGCACCCAGAATACCAAAGGTGAGCAGTAAGGCGATAACTCCGTTATCCATAATTCCGTACTCTCCAAGCTCGCCGTCATTACCAAGCTTAGTCCCTTGGCCTACACTACCGATTCCCTGACCTACTGGATTGGCGGCGACCATCGGCAGCATGTTTTGCCATAAGCTTAGCCGTTCATTATAAGAGTGATCTTCCTGAACAGAAGAAAGTGTCTCTACCCGAGCAACCAGTCCTTCGGCGCCAGGCAATTTCGGCACAACCCAGAACAACGCAGCAGCCACAAAAACTAATTGGATCAAAGTTTTCCATTTCCCCTTAGAGGGAGATGTTCCGATGTACATGAGCAGCATCACCAGAAGTATCAGCCATGCCGCACGTACTAAAGTAGTCAGCAGGCAGATTACAACTAGCAGCACGCCGATCCAGCGCAATGTTCCCCGCCATTTTTTCTCCAGTATCATCGGAACTAAAGCAAACGCTAAGAATGTTGCAGCCGGTCCGGGCGAATTCAGCGTAGAAAACACTCGGATTTCCAATGGATAGGGATTTCCGATGGACATCATGTCCGCATGTTTCATCCAGAACACATCCCAAGGTGGCACCGTCAAATACTGAACAATCCCGTAAATGGCAACTAGGACTGCAATATTGGCAAAAGCGGTAAGCAATCGATCGATATCCTTCGGCTTGAACTTCGTGACGGCAAAGTACGGCAATAACAGCAGTGGCACAATATAATTCGCTAAGTCATAAACTGAGCCCATGCCATTCTTAGCCAAACCGATTAAAGCACCATAACCCAGCGCAACTGCGAACATTAACATAATCCGCGTGGAGGCTTTTTGAATATTATGAATCTCCTTCAGCAGCGGAATAATCAAGGTTACACCGGTTAACAAGGGGGCTAAGCTCAGCAAGGATACAGAGTGATACACTCCTTCTGACCAGTCAGCAATGCGGCGCAGCTCTGGAGCTACCGCCCAGATTAGCAAGGTATAAGCAACGAGCATTTTCGGTCTAAGTATGGCTAACAAGAAAGCCGGGAATAGGATGGCTGAGAGAATGGCTCCCTGCAGACTGTTCGATGAACTCAGCATCGCACTGGAGAAGCCGATGATCAGCGGAAGAGAGACACCTATAGCAGCAGTCCCCCCTATTAATCCAGCTGTCTTGATGAACCTAAGTGATGGGGGCGTAAATACACTCATTCCAAGCCTCCTTCCTTCACCTTATCCCGCTTACGCAGTTCCTTAAGTAATAAAAGTAGAAATTGTGCATCGTCCACAAGATATCTTTTCCAGAGCCGGCCCGGCTCCTGGCTAAGCCGCCAGAACCATTCGAACCCTGTTTTTTGCATGAAGCTAGGTGCTCGTTTCACTGAGCCTGACAGAAAATCAAAGGTCGCTCCCACTCCGATCGATATCGGAGCTTGATAAGAGGTATAGTGGCGATAAATCCACTTTTCCTGCTTAGGCGCTCCTACACCAACAAACACGATATCTGGCTGGCACTCTGTCAGCATTTCTATAATGCGTTCATTCTCCTCCTCATTGTGCTCGAATCCATAGGATGGAGAATAACAGCCAACCACATTTATTCCGGGATGCGCTGTTTTCAAATTCATCGCTGCCTGTTCCGCCACGCCTTCAGCTGAGCCTAAGAAGAACAGCCGGTACTTCCTTTGCTCAAAGGCGTTGCCCAATCGATTAAATAGATCCGCGCCGGATACCTTCTGCTTAAGCGGCTTGCCTAGCATTTTGGATGCCCAGATCAGTGGCATTCCGTCAGCAACAACTGCGCCTGCCTTCGAATATACCGTTTGAAATTCTTTATCCTTTCGAAGCTTGATCACATGATCTACATTGCAAGTGAGGATATAAGACTGATTCCTCTCCTGAATGGTTTTATCAATGTAATCAAGCAAATCCATAAAATCGTAGTTATCAAAATTGACATCGAACATATTCACTTGACTCATCGTATCACTTCTTTTTGTGGGGAATCGGTTGGCTGTGAAGATCGATACAGGCAGTTCAGGTACCAACAGAACGGAATAATAAATTGGACCGTCGACAGCGTGTTATCGGAGAATGAGTAAATTAAAAACGCTGCAATAAATAACAGATAATAAGGTTTGATCGGCGTAGCCAATGCTCTGTACACCAGAATAAATACAGCCAATAAAGAGAACATCAACAGAATAGCGCCAATATATCCCCCATCGAAGTAAAAGCGGATATACTCGTTGTGTGGAACTACAAAACCCTTATACAATGTTCCATCATTTGCTACCGTCACTGCTCCAAGCCCTCTACCAGACCAAGGAGAGTCCGCAGCCTTATTTAAAAAATACTCCCATGCCTCTGACCTTCCTGATAAATCAACAGCCGTATCTGTCTGTCTCTCAAAGGAACGTTTCTCAAAATTATCGAGCTGCCAGAAGACGGCGACCATAATCAGGAAAAATGCACCCATTAACGGAATTAGCAGATAGGTTCTGCCCTTCAAATATTGGCGAAGAATATCATAGAAGTAATAGAGAACGGTAAGTCCAAGTGCCAATATAGGCCCTCTTGTTCCTGTTCCAATCAAGATAAAGAAATTTAGAACTAACATGATATAGAAAAAGCGTGCTTGCTGCGGATTCCGCTTCACCTCTATAAATGGAATCGCTACTCCCATAAAGGCCAGCATCGCTAGATGCGCAGGAATATTAGCCCCCTGAATCCGTACAGCGCCTGTATACTCGATGTTGAGAAAATTATGAACATGCGCAAGCTGCAGCAACAAACCAACCACTACACTAACAAGGGGAAGCATACAGATAATTTTGATTTGCAGCTCGGCTACATTCTTTTTCCAGTTGATTAATAAAAATACGAATGGAATCGATAGACCGATAAAAGCTTTAACTGCAATGGATGAGGTCATTTCCGGTAGCCAGATCGAAGATCCAAAGGTAATCACCAGCAGCGCTACCATTGCCCACAAGGGGTGACTCAGACGAAACCGCAAACCATTGACCAGAATACAAGGAACAAGCAGCATCACGATAACCAATTTATAAAGGGACAGTATCTCCATTCCGAACATGCTGCCATCATATAAAAAGTTAATCGATATTGCCGTCGTAATTAGAACGAAATAACTGATCAGTTCAGGCCGTGAAATCGAGATTCCCAGCAAAATAATCAGAAGCACGGCAGCTATCGCAATCATCGGCTGGTAGATGACCGCCGTTCCAAAGAACAGGGCCGACATGAGATAGAGCATCCCGTATGGCAAAACATTTAATTTGGAGCCCCACTCAAAATTTGTCATGTTAATCCCTCACCCCGCTGCGGAATGCCTTTCCCGACCCAGAATCATATGAAGCGTTCCACGAATACTCTCCAGCCTGCATTTGTTCAAAAGCCTTCTTCCTTTGCTCCTTGAGAGAATAGAATCAGCCAGGATATACACGAGCTTAGCGGCTGTCTTTCCCACTAGAATTAGCTTGCCTTTTAACCCTTCGCTTTTCATAGCGTTAGAAATACCTTGGCTATAATAGCGCCTCATAATCCAGTCTTCCGTCAAACGGGCCGCCGGAACGAAATGGTCAACCGCCATTTCCGGATGATAGAGGATGGAATGCCCTTCTTTTTGAATCTGTCCGAATAACCAGGTCTCTTCACCGGAGAGTAGAGAATCACCCTTTCTTCCGAGATCCAGGGGAAAAAGACTGATGTCGAATACGAGCTTCCGCATCGCCATATTGGCCCCACAAGGATGAAGTTGCTTGGGATATTCCTTAATCCGGCTACCTAAATCAACAATCGTATACGGAAGCTCAAAGGGTTTAATCAACCAGTCCGGACGTTTACTTTCGAATATCGGAGCGATTTTGCCTCCCATAGCCATGACCTCCGGTTTACTCTCGAAAGTACTGACAATCGTTATTATCCAACGCTGGCAAGGTATCGCATCATCATCGAGAAAGGCAATCAGCGGCGATTTGGAAGCCAGAATTCCTGTGTTTCTAGCCGCTGAAAGCCCCTGCATCGGCTCCATCATGTAGCGGATATCCACATCAGCTCCATGCTTTCCTATAAACTTTTTGACGCAAGCTTCAGTATCATCCTTGGAACAGTTATCCACAACAATGATCTCCGCCTGCTCTAAGTGATCCAGCTTTAAAAGTGACTGAAGCGTCTTGATCAATAAAGGTGCTCTGTTGTAGGTACAGATGATAATGGAAAGCTTAGGAACGTCTCCGTATTCACGCATCGGCATTCACCTAATTTCCACATTATTAATAAGCATCTTTTGAACCGAGTAACATCAGTCCGGTTTTAGCAATGATTTTTAGATCCAGCTTGGTGCTCCGAATATGGATGTAGGTTAAGTCCAGCTGTACCATTTCGTCGAAGCCGACACTGTTTCGGGCATTCACTTGCCAATATCCGGTACAGCCTGGTGTAACCGTCAAACGCTGTTTGTCATATTCCGTATACTGAGCCACCTCTTCTGGCAGCGGAGGACGAGGACCGACCAGACTCATTTGACCTATCAGCACATTCCACAGCTGAGGCAGCTCATCGATGCTCGTCTTGCGCAGGAATCTCCCTATCTGTGTGATCCGCGGATCGTTCTTAATCTTGAACATGGCACCGCTCACTTCGTTATAGGCCATCAGGTTTTCTTTTAACTCCTCAGCGTTACTAACCATGGATCTGAACTTATACATCGGGAATTGCTTTTCATTCTTCCCAACCCGGTTTTGCCGAAAGAACACCTTTCCTTTCGGATCCTCCAGCTTGATCAGAATCGCCACGACAACAAATAATGGCATTAACACGAGAAGACCAAGAGCGGAAAAAAAGATATCGATCATCCGTTTCATTATCAAATAGGACTCTGCTTCTTTCCTTCTCTCATCGGTATGCAGCATGTAAAGTTTCGGCAGGACCGCCTCGTAGTCTTCCGGCAGTTTTTGCATGCTCATCCTCCTCATCTAAAATTTTGCGAACTCAACTTAACTACTCAAGCTGGTTTGTCCCATTTTATTCAGCCATTCCGACATTGCATCCATCACCGGATAGCGCAAATCTTCGCTCTGCAGTGCAAATTCAAGTGTTGTCAAAATATATCCAAGCCGTTCGCCGACATCATATCTTGTTCCGTCAAAATTATAGGCATATACCCGTTCGCTCTGATTCAGTTTCTGAATGGCATCTGTCAATTGGATTTCTCCGCCAGCGCCTTCTTCCATCAAATCAAGATACTTAAAGATCTTCGGAGTAAACACATAACGGCCCATGATTGCCAGATTGGAAGGCGCCGTACCTAGTGGCGGCTTCTCTACAAAATTGTTAACCCGATACAATTTACCGTCCTGTAAATCAGGTTCAATAATACCGTAGCGATTCGTGAATTCATCAGGAATCTCTTGAACTCCGATAACCGAGTTTTGTGTTTCTTCATATTGATCGATCAGCTGCTTAAGGCAAGGTACGGCTCCTGTGACGATATCATCGCCTAACATGACACCGAATGGCTCATCTCCGATAAACCGTCTTGCACACCATACGGCATGCCCCAGTCCCTTCGGTTCTTTCTGGCGGATATAGTGAATTTCTACCTTGGCTGAACGTTGAACCTCTTTAAGCAGATCCAGCTTTCCATCTTCCAGAAGCCTAGACTCCAGCTCAAACGCATTGTCAAAATGATCCTCAATGGCTCTTTTACCTTTACCAGTAACAATGATGATATCTTCAATACCGGAAGCAATAGCTTCCTCCACAATGTATTGAATGGTTGGTTTATTGATAATCGGAAGCATTTCTTTAGGCATGGCCTTCGTTGCAGGAAGAAAGCGCGTACCTAGTCCTGCCGCGGGTATAATTACTTTTTTCACCTTTTTCATCGCACTTTACCTCCTAAAAGTTTTGTGAGCATTAGCTTCAACGATCTTACTTCGTACAAAACTTACTTCGAAAGCATAAACTTAAGTTTTGTGAGCATTAACTTCAATGATTTGACTTCGTACAAAACTCACTTCGAAAGCATAAACTTAAGTTTTGTGAGCATTAACTTCAATGATTTGACTTCGTACAAAACTCACTTCGAAAGCATAAACGTTTACTTAGCCTGGTTCATGGCAATTCCGATTAGATTAGAGCCGGTCTGTTCAAGTAGCGTCTTCGCTTTGCGGATCGTTTCCCGTTTGGACTTTCCGTATCTGGCCACCAGGATCACACCGTCCGCTTGAGGTGCCAATATACGAGCATCACTGAAATCGACTGCCGAAGGAGAATCCAGCAGGATCAGATCGTAGTTTTCTTTTAGTTCCTCAAGCAAAGCGGTCATTTTGGGGTTCCCCAGCAAATCCGGCGGACTAACATGCGTTTTACCCGCCGGGATGACCGAAAGATTGGCCAAATTTCCGAGGACAGCGATGTTATCCGCTTCCTCTTGCCCACTTAAATAAGCCGCAAGCCCGTCACTTCCCTCTACTTCAAACACTGTATGAAGACCGGGATGTCGCAGATTGCAGTCCACCACCGCTACCTTCTTGCCATCCTGGACGAAAGACACCGCTAGATTTGACAAAATCGTCGTCTTGCCTGCTCCAGCTTCTGCTGACGTAAAGAGTAGCACTTTTCCTCCGCTACCCTGCGCTATTCCAAGCTGGCGTATATATGTGCGTAGCGATCGGAACGATTCCGAAATATGCGAGGATGGATTAACGTCCGTAACCAGAATCTTATTTAGCCGCAACATAAGCACCCTCCTTCACTCTTGTGTTGCCGCCTGCTGCCTTACCCAAATCGCGTTTACGAATGGTTGCGATCGAAGCAATTACCGGTAGACCAAGGTCATATTCCGCTTCCTTTTCAGACCTTAATGTGCCGTTAAGAGTTTCCATCAGCAAAATAATTCCTAGGGCAGCCATAAGCGATACAACAAAGCTGATGATGAGATTCATCGCAAACCCGCCGTTCGAGGGCCCTGGAACATCAGTCGGATCGGCCGGTGTCAGCAAGGTAACATTGTCTACCCTCATCAGCGATGGCAATTCACGAATGAATGTCTGCGAAACCGCATTTACGATCCCAGCAGCTTTGGTGTAGTTTTCATCCTGAACATTGAGGTTGATCACCTGGCTCTTCTCTGAAGTTTTAATCTCAAGCTTCTGAGTTAGTTCATCAGCCGTCAGACCAAACTCCGGGTGATTTTCTATTACGCTTTTCATGATGGTTGGTGATTTCATAATTTCCTTGTAACTCTCAATTAAATTCAGGCTAAAGCTCAAATCGTTAAGATTGTTGCTCTCGGGAGCTTTGGCAATGTTGTTGACAAGCAGCTGTCCGGAAGCGGAATAGACGGGTTCAACGAAGTTTTTGCTAACATAGTAAGTCGTAGCACAGGAGATAAAAACGAAAACCATGATGAGCCAAAACCTTTTTTTAATCAGGTTAATGTAATCCAGAATCGTCTTTTCCACAGTAACCCTCCTTCCGCTAAAATTACATTCTGAAAGCATTCATGAAAGTTTCAGTTGTTGCTTTAATTCTATCAATCCACACCATTCGCCACATGGCTCATACCATCACTTTCCTCTTCACTTTGGAGTAAGACGTTGTACTCCTTAAGAGGGGGGTAAGGTATACTTTAGCGCCATATTTAGGGCTACTTTAAGTTTTTACGCACAAAAAAACACGGACATCCAGTCCGTGTTTATGTACAATGCTTATAAATTAGTTCAACTTTCACTCATAAGACATTTCATATTTGGTCAATCCGACAGCATTTGCGTAAAGCGCTGCCTGTGTACGATCTGCCACCTGTAATTTCGCCAAAATCTGACTGACATGCTTTTTCACTGTAAATTCACTAATAAAAAGACGTGAGGCAATTTCTCTGTTGCAAGCGCCCTGTCCTAGTTCGATTAAGACTTCCTTCTCTTTCGGGGTCAATTCATCTGTCGGACTGCCTTCACTCATTCGCATCTTATCTTCCATCAGACCAGGATCATAATACTTTCTTCCTTTATGGACCAACTGGATAGCAAATAGTAACTCTTCTGGCAATGCCTCTTTCAATACATATCCGTCTACCAGCACTTCCTCAGCTTTCAGAAAATCCTCTCTGCTTGCAGATGATGTCAGCAGAATAAACTTACTAACGATTCCACGAGCACGCGCTTTCTTGATGACATCAAGTCCTGATTCATCCGCTAATTTAAGATCAATGAGTACAAGGTCAGGCTGCGTCTCCTCAATCACAAGAAGCGCTTCTTGGCCGTTCGTCGCCTCTCCAGCAAACTTCACATTCGGTTGCATCGAAATAACGGATGCCAGCCCTCTTCTAACTAGAGGATGATCATCTACAATGACGATTTTCATTAGAAACGACCTCCCGCCCTAAAGTTTATGCATTCTTTAATTCAGCTACACCCACAGGAATGGAAATCAAGATTCTCGTTCCCATATTTTCATTACTGGACAGCTGGAAGTCGCCACCTAGCGACTGCGTCAAATATTGCATATTCTTCATACCAAGCCCACTTGCACTATCTTCGGATTCAATCCATAACAAATCAGTATCAAAACCAACACCATTGTCACAAATCAATAATCGGATCCAAGTCGGCTTCAGAGACAGTTCTACATCCACTCGACTGGCAGCACCATGCCTGATGGCATTTCCAGTGGCTTCAGAGATAATCCGAAAAAGCGCCTTGTGGTAAGGATAAGGGAGACTAAAATCATCCCCCGTTATTTTTAATTCAATATCAACATCATTTAATCTGGATAAGCTCTTCAAATGTGATCTTACCATACCGAGCCATGTAGGCCCGCCACTCTTCTTGGAGCTAAGACTGTAGATCGTAATCCGCAGTTCTTTAGCAACCTTTGTAGCAGAGTCATGAATAAGCTCAATTTGTTCTTCTAGCTCATGATCTGACATTCTCTTCCACGATTCCTTCAGCGAATGCGTCGCATACACAATACCAAAAAGGCTCTGGGATACACTGTCGTGCATTTCATCCGCAATCCGGTTCTGTTCGTTCGTGATGATCAACCGGTTCTCAATCACACCAAGCTCATGCCTTTCAAGAATATTCGCACTTAGCTCAGATAAGAATATCAATTGTTGAATATACCATCTGCGGCCTTCCAGCCCCTCTGTAGACTCCAGCTTGAGTCCAATCATCCCTACAAATCGGGTGCTCATCCGTACAGGCATCAGCAGGAAATCTCCTAATCCCGGAAGATTTCTAAAAATAGGCTCTCGCTGCAATCTCCATTCATGCTCATGTTTTCCCAGTTCTGAGAATAAGAACTGTTCCTCTTCCTGCTGCCAGCCGGTCTGCCTGCTCTGCGGTGCTGGTTCTCCGCTTTTCTTGGCGAACCAAAACAAAGCCTTATCTAGCTTCGTTAGCTTAACAACATAATCGGTGATCACTTGACCGATATTCATGAAATCATGTTGGCTTGAGGTTTCCACGATATGGTACAGCGATTTGATATGCTCCATCGTCTCTTTCGTGCGAGCATTCGATTCTTCACGTTGCCGCTTCATCCGATTAACGATCTGCATTATTATAACCGTAAGTACCAGTGTTAGAAACAGATTCCCATTTACAAATACAATTTCCAGAAAAGTTTTGTTCGCAGAATTGATAAAAAAATAACAGAGCACCGCAAAAATACTGATGTAACTTAAAAGCAGCGACCATCCAAAATAAATGGACAATGAGCCTGCAGCAATCAATACAGGGTTTAGCACATAGAGCCTAAAGGAACTCTCGTACCCACCGGTAAACAAGGTCAATGCAATAATTCCCACCATCTCTATACTAACAGCCAGGACGAGAGTCTTTGGCCTGCTTTGTAACCTCCGATAAAAAAATGAGAACGTTTGTGCAAACAGAAAGAGTATGGCAATAACAAGGAATTTATAAATTACGGCAGGTCCCGTTTTATCTAGAAGATACATGAGCGATGTGAGGGACAAAGAGAAGTACCTGTAATACTCAATCAGTTTGTCTTCTGCAGTTGGTTTGATTTTCATCCCACCACCCTATTCTCCAGTTTTTTTGGAAAATGCGAGATTGTACTGTGCTCGATAAAAGCATCATACATGAGAAAAATCACAATAACAAGTTGACATTTCCCATGTTTGCGCTTCCATTTGAAAAATAGTTACAAAAAATTTATTATTTTTCGAGGGGGTTTTATACCTAAAATTTGTCATTTTATCCACTATAGTTAATAAGAACTAACGTTTTTATGTAATATAAATCCATAATTTTCAACATATCTTATAAAACGACAAAAATTATACAATTATAACAATTCTCATTGGGACTCTAGTAGTATGATGTCGATTTATATGTTACTTCGACAAAGCTGTGGTGCAATCCCCATATATTTTTTAAATAAACGTGAAAAATAGAACGGATCATTATAATGTAGCATACCTGATATTTCTTTCACTTGTAATGAGGTGTTGAGAAGCAGCTTTTTGGCCTCTGCCATTTTAAGACGGTGAATATATTCATGAAGCGGATACCCGCTACTACGCCGAACAAGACGACGAAGTGTAGACATTGAGATATGATGTTTAGCCGCAATCTGCTCTAGGTCCATTTCACCATAAATGCATAAATTCAGGTCCTCCCGAATCTGACGCATATAATCTGCCTGAGCATTCCAACTTTTTTCTTCTATTATAAAAGAACACTCCAATAGCATTCTTTCAACGAGTAGGGCGGCCCGATCCGCATCTGCCGGTTCTCCACTTTCCATTCGTTTCAGCACTTCTTCAAATAAGGCCGAAAGACCCTTGACCGAATTCGCTTGGAACACATTACCACCAGCGATTAGACCTGATTCCAACCATTCCGATACTCTTGTCCCATTAAAATTAATATAATACTCATCCCAGCTCCCTCCAGGTGGCGGACCGAAATTGTAACTATATCCTGGGCGAAAAAAGAATAAACTGCCTTCACGCACCGGCTGTTCTTTCCCCGAAGTCTCCATATAGGTGCCACCACCTGATACTATGTAAACAATAGCCCAGTGTTCAAAAACTACGCCTGAACGGAATAACGTTCTTCCAGGCAAATGGCCGGCTTGTCCTACTCTAATATTTTTAAGCTTCAGCTTAGAGGACTCAACCTTCGGATCAATAATTCGTATTGGATATGGACTGATCATATAATCCATGCGCTTGGACATTATAGACATTCCCCCCTCTGTTTAGTAGTGATAAGGTTATTGTGAAGTTGATCATATTCTACATGAATAAGAGGTGTCCACGCTATGCTTAATCATTCTACACTACTGCTTCTGCCTAATCCGCGTGAAATCACATTGTCACAAGGCTCATACCGTTTCCCAATAAGCGGAAGCATTGTGCTTCCTAGTACGGGAGAGCAAAGTTCAATGCCTGCTGCACAAAAGCTGAAAGCTGTGATTAAACAAGCCTTAAATCTTCATTTGACCTTATCTATTGGCACACGTCCAACGGTTGTATCCGCTTGTATCTTTAGCTATGTGCCGTCATTATCTGAGCAGGCATACGAAATAGTTATTGATCAGAGCGGTATCGTTGTCTCCTATAGCTCACCTGTCGGTGCCTTCTACGCAGTAGCCACTCTGAAACAAATCATTGAACAAAGCGGCAGATCTATTCCTCATCTGCATATTCGCGATGAACCTGATTTTGGAGCTAGAGGGATAACCGTTGATATCAGCCGCAATAAAATTCCAAAGCAGGAAACCTTGTACCGAATCATTGACCTTATGGCCGATCTGAAGATGAACCAGCTTCAGCTATATATAGAAGGTACGCCGTTCGCGTACGAATCTTTCCCTCAAGTGTGGGAGCTTGAGACTCCAATCACAGGAGAGGAAATCTTGCTTCTAGATGCCTACTGTAAGG
Organism: Paenibacillus sp. Marseille-Q9583; assembly: GCF_976954365.1. Classification (NCBI taxonomy): domain Bacteria; kingdom Bacillati; phylum Bacillota; class Bacilli; order Caryophanales; family Paenibacillaceae; genus Paenibacillus; species Paenibacillus sp. Marseille-Q9583. Next base: position 99,045 of record NZ_CDRJTB010000002.1, on the reverse strand, counting down.
CGCGTTATATTGAGCTTGTTCCAAACCAGAACAGCTTTGGACATATGGAAGGCTGGCTTTCCCGTCCTGAATTCAATGCTTTAGCCGAAATTCCAGAGGGATTTATGCTTCCCAAGGAATTGTACATGGGGGATGTATATCCAGAAGGACTATTTATGCATCCCGGTACGTTTGATACCGAAGATCCTGCCGTACTCCCTCTGCTAGAAAAAATGTTCGACGATCTGCTTCCATACTTCTCCTCTAATCAATTTAATGTAGGCTGTGATGAGACGTATGAGCTTGGTCTTGGCAAAAGCAAAGCGCTGGCTGAATCACAAGGCAAAGGTCAGATCTATTTATCTTTTCTTCAGAAGATTTATGAGCTTGTTACGAAACGCGGCAAGACGATGCAATTCTGGGGCGATATTATTATCCAACATCCCGAACTGATCCCTCACCTGCCTAAAGATATTATTGCTATGGAATGGGGTTACAGTGCGGAGCATCCTTTTGAGTCGGATACCCTCAAATTCCGTGAAGCAGGCATTCCTTTCTATGTCTGCCCAGGTACCAGTTCATGGAACTCCATTACAGGGCGTAGCGACAATATGTTTGCCAATCTGCGTAGTGCAGCTATTCATGGCAAAAATAATGGTTCTATCGGCTATCTCATTACCGATTGGGGTGATCACGGGCATTGGCAGCATCTCCCAATCAGCTACACTGGATATGTTTATGGTGCTGCACTTTCCTGGAATGTAGATAACAATCTAGATGTAGACACTGCAAAATATTTAAATACATTTATCTTCGCGGATCGTTCCGAGGGTATTGGTCAATTACTTCTCGATCTCGGCAATTACTATCAGCTTGAATCCGAGATTATTCGTTCAAATGATACGGAAATGTCCCTGCTTCTTCGTACTAATCTCGACAATTTGTTAATTGTAGAGAAACTTACCGAAGAGCATTTCAACAATCTCGAAGAATACATGCTCTCTATAGAGGCACGTCTCTCGGGGCTTGATCTTCAATGTGATGATGCTGATCTTGTTCTTAAGGAACTGAGTAACGGAATCCATTTTGTGAAGCACGCTGTGCAGCTTGGAAGAATTAAACTGCAGCTGGCATCCGCGCCAGATTCAATTGACCCTAATCTGATTACGGAACAAATCAATGATTTGAATGTTCTTCTTCATCAATATCGTCTATTGTGGACCGAGCGCAACCGACTCGGTGGCTTAGATCAAAGTATTTGGAGACTTCTACGTCTTAGAGGACAATACGAAGCATTGAAATCGAAGTAATTTCCTTATCATAGCTGCACTTGGCGAGTCGAACGTTGAATTCAACGTTTCCGACTCGCTAAGCGCAGCTCTTCATATTGATTTTCAAGCATTTCCCGCTCCCGCTTTTCATGCTTTTCTCTGCCAATTCCCTCTTTCATGCTTTCCTCATCCTCATAGATTTGCCACAGATCAGAGAACAAATAATCTTTGATTTCTACTGTTTTTCCATTCAATATCCCATTGGTCCAAATAAGTCCCGCAGAGGTACGCATCACAATGCGGCCGTCTGGCGTTTCAGCCTTTTGTCCCATTCGAATCGTCATAAGCATTTGTCCAAAAGTATAACACTCCATTCGTCCTTAAACCTCCTAAATTTTAGTTGTAATGGAATAAAGAGAAGGATATAATCAGGGCGAAAGAACCAGTTTTTTGCAATTTTATTGTAGGAGGGATGCAATGGATTGGCTAAATGATTACGAAGAAGAACTCCGCTTAGTATTTCAAGAAAGTAGAAAGATCATCTCCGAATTTCCTGAGCCTCTAAATTCACAAGGCATGTCCTATCTTGAACATTTTAACGTATTCAATGCAGAAAGCCACAAAAATTACATATGTTATCTATTGCCCTTTTGGCTTCAGAAAAGCTGTGGGCTCTCAGCAGAAATTACCCGTCAAATGTCGATGGGCAATGTCTTCTTCATGCTATATTTTTTCATACAGGATGACCTGATGGACAGCAAAGAATCCTCTACATACGAAAGATTACCTTTAGCGAACCTACTCTATGTTGAATTTTTGAATATCTACAGACTTTTATTTCCGAATGACTCCTCTTTCTGGACATCGTTCAATCGTTATATCGCTCAATGGGCAGACAGTGTTAGTAATGAAACCACCAGTGATTATTTTCTTAATGATCGGATCAAGATTTCATATAAAGCCAGCCCGCTCAAACTATCCAGTACCGCTGCCCTTCTGCTATCTGGTAAGGATTCTCTTGTACCGCAGTCTGAGGAAGTGATCGACTCTGTTCTACTTACACTGCAAATGCTTGACGACTATGAAGACTGGAACGAAGATTTATCAGAAGGCAGCTATAATTGTCTCCTCTCACTCACACGAAGCTATCTATCCACTGATAAAGGAACCACACTCACATCAAAAGAGGTCGAATTTTTCCTGTTTACAGCAAACGGACTACGTACCTATGCTGAGCTAGCGCAGGATACGCATCGCAAAGTAATGGCTTCCAGCTTAGATGTACCTCATCTCCTAGCATTCCACTCCATGTTGGTGACGAACTTACAACAGATCTCAGATTCTATCGAAGCAGAAAAGCAGCTTTTACAAGGTGGAGGCTTGTTTTATTATTTGTCAAAAAATATACAATAAATATATTATTTTGTAATAAAAAGAATAGTATTAGCACAATTGCTATGTTATATTATTAAAGGTAAATATATACATTTTGGAAAGGGTGATTATTATGTCAGAAGCAGTTCTTAGAAATCAAGTCATTCAAAAGGCATGGGAAGATCCAAGTTTTAAGCAAAGACTACTCGCAGATCCAAAAGCAGCTCTCCAAGAAGCGCTAGGCGTAATCATTCCCGACAGCGTTACCTTGAAAGCCGTTGAAGAAGGTTCAAATGAATTCTATCTTGTAATCCCACCAAGTCCATCATCAGATGTATTGAAAGCAACCGCAGCACCACGCGGTTCTTGGTAAGACAGCAGGATTAACCTCATAGGGAGTAGGAATCATCCGGAGCTTCTGCCAATGGCAGTATAGTAATGGATTCGGTTCCTACTCCTTTTTTGCTTGTAAATCTTACTTCACCTTGCATAGCTTCAATGATGCGGAAGGTGACCATCAATCCTAAACCTGTTCCTTTATTTTTCTTGGTGAAATATGGTTCGCCGAGTCGGTGCAGAACATCAGGGTCCATTCCTTCCCCGTTATCTTTGATGTGAATAATCACTTTATCATCTTCACCATACACTGACATATAAATGAACCCTTCTTCACTGAATGATTCAATGCTGTTCTTGATAATGTTAATGAACGCCTGCTTAAATTTCGAGGAATTTCCTTTTACCCATAATTGTCCGGATACATCCAGAATCATTTTCCCTCCATTGATGTGACACAGGGGCTGCATAATACTCTCAATATGCTTGAATTCATCATATAAATTCAGACTAGAGATCGTCTCAAATTCTGGTTTAGCAAAGGTTAAGAAATCTGTAATAATATTGGATGCGCGATCTAGTTCACTAAGGGCCATTGACATATAAATTTGCTCTTCGTTAACGGATTTCTCGCTAAGCAGCTGAAGAAAGCCCCGGGTGACTTGTAGTGGGTTTCTTACTTCATGAGCTACGGATGCAGCAAGCTCGCTAATGATCTCCATTTTTTCCGAACGCTCCAATTCATTGTTAAAACGCTCTAGTTCTCTAGAGTAATTAACAACCTGTTGATGGTTATAGGCTAATCTTCGTTCCAGAATTACGATCAAGGAAATAATGAAAGCAACCAGCCCCCACTTCCACAAGAACAAATCATAATTGCCTTTTTGGATGTAATACCATAATAGCTCTGCAACTACAGTAAACGCAGCGGTTCCAAATCCAATAGCAAACACAATAGCATCTTTATTTCCTTTAAGAGAGAACATAACCACACATGCGATCAGCAGGATGAATTGGAGGATAAGGATAACCCCTATAATGGTGGTAGAAATAAAATAATAGAACTCAATATAGCGATTATTTGATAGGAGATTGATTAAAAGACATAACAAACAAAAAGAAGAGTAAAGCACTTGAAATTGACGGAATTTTCGAATGATACTGAATTTACCACTCCCGAATAATTTCTCAAATAAAAAGGTAAGCGCTGGGAGAAGTGAAAAAAGGGCTAAGTCTAAGCATACGTTACTAATTGGCCCCAATTTATTGTAAAAGGTATAGATGAAGGGGGAGTAGGTTATAGAAAGGATTCCGGTAGCCGCTATAACCACTGATAGTGAGGCAACACTGGAGAAATAATCTCTGTTTATGTATAGAGCACTTATAAATAGAACGATAGCCACCAGAAAAAAAGCGCAGCCCAAAATCACATCACTTAGTCCATTCTCAATATATTCATTAATTAATTGACTATGTTCACCGATCATTACACTTTTTTTAATTCCAATTCTGTCCTGCATGGTTTCTGTCCAGATATATAGTGTTTTCCCGTTATCTTCTTTACTTAAAGGCAACAGCAAAGAATAGTTATCCTTGATATATTTACGATTTTCCTCGAAGATCAAACGATCCTCCACATACACTCTCACATGAAGAGCATATAAAGTATCGATATACAACGAAGGAGAAACATAACTTAAATCGGGTAAGGAAATGCGGGTCCAAGAAGAGGATACTCCTGAAGGTAACTCTGGGAGTTCCTTCTTAGAATCTACGTTCACCCAGCTTTGCTGGCCTTCACTCCACGGAATCTCTTTTCCTGGATTTCCTGTTTCATCCCCCCATTTCATTTGCCACTTTGTAATTTCTTGGAATGGATTTGGGTTCGCTGCCGATACAATAATAGAGCCACAACCTATCAGGAGGAGTGAAAGGGTGATTGTAATGTGGAGTATTCTAACCATCAAGCGCATATAGGCACCTCAGAAGGAAGTTTCAGAAACAATATTCTGTGTGTTACTACTTCGCTCACTATGCTACCCTTTCCTTCTAAAAAACGGAATAATCATTAAATTCTCCTAATTTTTTCTAGCCGTTGGCAATTTAATGATAATCTCCGTTCCTTCCCCCTTCTCACTATGAAACTCAGTTGTCCCTTCCATCGCCTCAATTATTCGGAAGGTTACCATAAGTCCAAGTCCTGTTCCTTTTGTTTTATTAGAGTAATAGGGCTCACCCAATCGGGCCAGTTCACTACCATTCATCCCTTCTCCATTATCACGTACACTGATCATTACATGGGCTTCGGATTTCCAGGCCGTAACTCTAATAAGTCCATTATCCTGCAAAGCTTCGATGCTATTTTTTATAATATTAATAAATGCTTGTTTAAATTTAGCAGATGATCCAATTACGCAGAGTTCCGACTGCAGGTTGAGTTCAATGACTCCCCCTTGCAAATTCGCAAGCGGAGCGAGAATACCCGACACATGTCGTAACTCCTCGGATACATCAAGCCTCTCAATGGTCTCTAGCCCTGGCTTAGCAAAGGTAAGGAAGTCTGAGATAATAACCGTAGCTCTATCCAGTTCTGCGATAGCCATCTGCATATATTCCCTTTCCTTATAATCTGAGCGTTCTCCTAGGATCTGAAGGAAACCACGGGTTACCTGTAAAGGATTCCGTACCTCATGCGCTACAGAAGCTGCCAATTCACTTATAATCTCCATTTTCTCGGAACGCTGTAAATCATTATTAAACGTCTCAAGCTTACGAGAATATTCAACGAGTTGTTCATGGTTTCTCGTAAACCTTCTCCCCAGAATGACGATTAAGGATAATACGAAAACCATCATCCCCCACTTCCACCAATATAATTGATAGGATTCTCTGGATATGTAGTATACGATCAATTCGACAAGAGATATAAATGCAAAGATTGTAAAACCTGTAGTAAAAACAATAGCATCCCTATTGCCGCGATAAGTATGAATAAACGCTAAGCTTACCAATAATATAAATTGCACAATCATAATGATGCCTAGAATATCAGCAGTCATGAATCTATAAAAGTCTTCCAACTGATACGACAGAAGGATATTAATAACCATTAGTGAAAGACAGAATATAGAATAAACCAATTGAAACTTACGGAATCGGGTGACGATTTGTTTTTTCCCTGAACCGAATATTTTCTCAAAATAAAAGGTTACGGATGGCAACAAGGTGTACAACGCTAAATCAAAGAAAACAAGCACGATTTTCCCATAATCCCCGAGGATGATCGGCAAAAACGAAGAATACGTAACCACTATGACTCCAATGGATAAGAGAATTAACACCAACAAAAATCCGGCCGTAAAAAATCCTTTTCTCAAGAATAGTGAACAAATAAACAGAACAATAGCTATAAAGATAAACGTCATCCCAATGATGATATCCATTAAGCCCTGCTTCACATAAATGGACAACAGCTCACTGTAGCGATCTACCCTTATTTCGCCTTCTATTCCTAAATCCTTGCTTCCTCCGTGTGTCCATATGTATAGTTCCTTCCCTCCATCTTCTGTGGATAAAGGAATTAGAATTTTGCTGCCGTTGAAATTGTATTTATTCTCAGAATCATATACTACCACGTTATTCACATAAGCTTTGACGGTATTTCCATATACCTTATTAATGAATAACGCGGATTTCTCGCTTATTTGCGGCAAAGAAAACCGGAGCCACGCTGAGGATGTACCTTTTGGCATCTCTGGTTTGTTATTATGAGGCGTTACGCGAATCCATTCATCATCTGAAGCTGCTACAGCTTCTTCGACAGTCTCTGCTTCAGTATTTCCAAATCTAATCTCCCAACTTGGCAGCGCAGAGTCTGATGATCCAGCACTCACTATCGCCGCACCGTAAGGCACTATTGCTGTTAGCAATAGAAATAATAGCAAAGTAGCCGCTATCTTTGGTTTTGGCAACTTCATCGTAGCACCTCAGTAATTCATTAGTTGTTTAAATGATCATATATGATTCTTAATTTCGACAACCTTCGCACTATTCCTGCCTATTCTTGTAAATTTTCTCGAAAAAAGACGTTATTTATCGGCGTTATTTCCCTTATTATTTATAAAACGATTCGATCATAGGCAATCGGGTAAAGATACATATGAGAAGTCCAAAACTTATCCTACTGAGGGAGTGAACGGCTATGGAAGATACACCTAATAAAACTGAAGCCGATTTTGTATATGAGCGCTATATACAAGCCGATATTGATGAAGAAGATGTTGTCAATGAAGATGCCGACCCCGTGTTGGTTGGCGATAAATATTTGGCGGCGGATATTGGTTTAAACCAACCTGAGGAAACGCTCGAAAGAAATGACTTACTAGAATCCGATGCATTCCTGGCTGCTGAAACGGCAGGACTAACAAGCAGCGATATAGATGATGCTGAGGACGAGGAGCTGCTAGAGATGGAAGAGGAGGATCCGCCACTGGAAGATATTCCTGATGCAGATGAGGTGTATCCGGGATCCATCATCGACCCTGCTTCACCACCAGTAGATGGCATGCCTGGAACGGACGTCTTAAATGGATCACTGGGAGATTAGACTATATAAAGCCGCCGGGATAGAATCCGGCGGCTTTATTTGTTTTTCAATATGAGCACTTTCCTCAGTAAGGGTTACTCTTGAGCTGCCCGTTATTCTGCTGAACGCGCTGCTGCAATTTGAGAATCCAGCTTGCGGGTCTTAACCAATACCGCTGCTACAAGCAGCATCACCCCATTGATCACAAACACCCAGCGAATCTGGATAAAAGCCCCAAGTAAGCCGCCTATAATAGGACCGGCCATTGTCGCGAGTTGAGATGCCGCTTGGTTGAGGCCAAAAGCACGTCCGCGAAACCCGGGTTCAATCACTTGAACAATCATTGCATTTACAGATGGAAGCACACCTGCATAGAACAAGCCGTAGGCAAAACGAAGAACGGCGAATTCCACATACCCTGTAACAAAGAATTGCAGAATATTACCGATACCTCCACCGATTAATCCAATGAACAGGATCATTCCGAAGCCCTTCCGGCTTCCGATTCTCCCCCACTGCGGAGCCATTAGCACAGTAGCAATACCCACAGCGGAGAATACAATTCCTGAGCTTAGCGAGGCACTGCTCTTGGCGATTCCCATGTCTAGCAGATGTATCGGAATAAGCGGCTCCAGAATCATAACAGAAAAGGTGCTTATCCCCGCCAGCGATAGCAAAGTCATAAATGCGCGATTGCTTCGCGCTTCCTTGATATCATCACTTACATGAGACCTCGGAGCAGATCGGTCAAAATTCTCTTCTTTAGCAAAAAAAGTAGCGATAAGTGCCGAAACGAGTACAATACCTGCTGAGAATAAAAAAGCAACCCGATTGCTTGTGTAAAAGCTCACTACACCGCCGATCAATGGACCAATGATACTGCCCGTTGCTCCGGCTGTAGACATAATACTCAGCGCATAACCGGTCTTATCCTCAGGTGTGTTCGTAGCCACCATGGCTATCGCAGCCGGAACAAATCCAGCAAGCAATCCTTGCAGTACGCGCACGAGCAGAAAGACGTAAGGATCATGCACGAAGTAATTAATCAGATATAAGGCTGCCAAACTGAAGCCCGAGCGAATAAGCATCGGCTTCCGACCATATTTGTCGGCGAGGGAACCCCAGTAGGGAGAAATTAAAGCGCTGGCTAGAAAGGTTATGCCAAAGCTAACCCCAGACCAAATTTCCAAATGATTCGTAACCCCAAGCTCGTCACTCAAAAAAATAGAGAGGAACGGAATAGAGATCGAATACGCCGTACTACAAAAAAAGACACCCACCCAAAGCACGATCAAGTTCCGTTTCCATGAAAAGCGCATGATCTACACATCCTTTCTTGATGTTCTCGCGCAAACATTCCTATTATTGTAAACCTCTTTTGATAATGTGCCAATTCCACATGTCACAACTGACCTTTGCATGTAAAGGGACAAAGAGGTTATTATGAGAAGTACCTACGAGATTATTTAAGAAAAAGGAGAGATTGATTAGTGAAGTCTACACGAGCAAGATCTGCTATCCTAATGGTCATGTTATGCCTGGTGATGGTTATTGCAGCAGGTTGCGGTAATAAGCCTACCAATAACAATGCCAGCAGTAATAATGGAAGCAGCAGTGGAGCAGCAGGAAATAACGCAAGCAGCGAGACAAATGCTGGCGCTAACGAAGGACTCCCTTCAGCTACAGCAAGCCACCCCATTGTGACCATTGAGATGGATAACGGAGGCATCATCAAAGCCGAGCTTTATCCTGAAGTTGCCCCTAACACTGTGAACAACTTCATCTCACTGATTCAAAAAGGATTTTATGACGGCACCATATTCCATAGAGTGATCCCTGACTTCATGATTCAGGGCGGTGACCCTGATGGTACCGGTATGGGTGGCCCAGGATATAGCATCGCTGGAGAATTCTCTGGAAACGGGTTTACTAATAACCTGTTGCATACGGAAGGTGTTCTGTCCATGGCAAGATCACAGGCTCCAGATTCTGCCGGTTCCCAGTTCTTTATTATGGATGCAGCTTATCCTAGTCTAGATGGAAGCTATGCCGCTTTTGGTAAAGTTACCGAAGGCATGGACGTGGTTAAATCTATTGTTGGCTTGAAAACAGACAGTTCAGATCGTCCAGAAGAGCCACCAGTGATGAAGAAAGTAACCGTCGACACACTGGGCGTCACTTACCCAGAACCACAAAAGGTACAATAACAAGCAAAAACGCCTTCGGTTTCCTTAGTGGACGCCGAGGGCGTTTTTTACTTGTGAAAGACTAATTTAAGTACCTATGCAACTTATCCTCGTAGTGATCTTCTGCTAAGAGCATGTTGGCCGTTAAGCAAGAAAGTACTACGGGTATTTCTTAATAAGGAAATCCGCTCCTCTGCAAGCTGATTTGCCGCAACAGAAGTAGGAATTCCATTCAGACGTGAGATTTCCAGCACGCGGGTGATGTTATCGTAAATTTTTGAAACCTGCTTATACGCTCGTTCCTTATTATAGCCATTCAGTTCATCCGCAATATTAATAACGCCACCAGCATTAATCACATAATCTGGAGCATACACAATGCCCATTTCGTGCAGAGTATCGCCATGATAGGCCTCTTTTAACTGATTGTTGGCTGCGCCTGCGATCACCTTCGCCTTAATTACCCGGAGGGACTCATCATTGATCGTTGCTCCGAGTGCGCATGGGGCATAGATATCACAGTCTGTACTGATAATATCTGCGGGATCGACTGCTTTGGCGCCGTAAGCCTCTACTGCGCGCGCCACAGCTTCTTTATGAATATCGGTTACGATAAGCTGAGCGCCCTCTTCATGAAGATGTTTACACAGCGAAAAAGCCACATTCCCAACGCCTTGAACGGCTACAGTCTTTCCTTCGAGCGAATCACTGCCAAACGCTGCTTTGGCCGCTGCCTTCATCCCTTGGTATACGCCGTAAGCCGTCGCTGGTGACGGATTGCCCGATGAACCATAAGTAGGAGATGTACCTGTAACATAATCTGTCTCCTGATAAATAATGTTCATATCTTCTTCAGTAGTGCCAACATCCTCGGCTGTTATGTAACGTCCATTCAAGCCCTGTATGTATCTTCCAAAAGCACGGAACATCGCTTCATTCTTATCCTTCTTGGGATCCCCTATAATTACTGTTTTCCCACCGCCTAAATTTAGGCCGGATACTGCATTTTTGTACGTCATCCCTTTCGCTAATCGAAGCGCGTCAACAATCGCTTCCTCTTCTGTAGCATAGGTCCACATCCGTGTTCCACCCAGTGCGGGCCCTAATGTAGTGTCATGAATGGCGATGATTGCCTTTAATCCTGATGCTTTGTCCTGACAAAATAACAGTTCCTCGTAATCGTCCTGCTCCAGTGTTGCAAACAATTCCATTCTTAATATCCCCTATCTCTTTGTTATATTCCAGATGTTGGTTGTTACTCTTACCTCTCAAAGTATTGTAGCAGAATGTGTCGTAAAACAAAAAGAACCACGTCACCCTTATAACTTTCAATGGATGACGTGGCTCTTATATGAATGCTACTGCACCGGATAGAGTGCAATTGTCAAAATGCGTTACAGCTTAGCAATTGTTTCTGTAAGAACAGGAACGATTTGTGATTTACGGGATACTACACCTCTGAGAAGTGCTTTATTGTCATCCAGCTTAACATTGTACGCCGTTTCAACTGCACCTGCAACACGACCCAGAGCCAGACCTACGGAATCATTATTAAGGATATCTGTAACCACGAACAGGAACAGATCCAATTCTTTTTCAGCAATAATGGAAGTAAGTGCAGTTTCCAGTTCAGCTTGTTTGGAGAGAACATCATTAACATCCACCGCATTCACTTGAGCGATTTCAACTTTGTATACACCCATTTTGAATTCCTTTGCATCCAAGGAAATCAGTTGAGCGATACTCTTGTCGCTAAGGTCAGCTCCAGCTTTCAGCATGTCGAGACCGTAGCTTTCAGCATCTACACCAGCGATTTCAGCAAGCTCACGTGCTGCAGCTACATCTTCCGCAGTGCAAGTTGGTGATTTAAACAGCAAGGAATCAGAAATGATCGCAGACAGCATCAATCCGGCGATTTCTTTAGGAATAGCAACTCCGTTTTCTTTATACAACTTGTTAAGAATAGTAGCTGTACAGCCTACTGGCTCAGCACGATAGTATAACGGATGTGCAGTCTCAAAGTTTGCGATCCGGTGATGGTCGATAACTTCAACCACGCGCACTTGATCAATGTCATTCGCACTTTGTTGGCGTTCGTTATGGTCAACAAGAATAACCTGATTTGCTTCACCAGCTACGTTCTCTACCAGACGAGGAGCAGCGACTCCGAAATGATCAAGCGCAAATTGCGTTTCACCACTAACCTCGCCCAGACGAACGGCCTCAGCATCCCAGCCCAATTCCTTTTTGAGTGCAGCATAAGCAATTGCAGAACAAATGGTATCCGTATCCGGATTTTTGTGTCCAAAAACCAATGTTTTTTCCATTTCCAATCTCCTTACTATGTTTTAGTGAGATTAATATACCATACATTGATAGCGGCTTCCAGATTGCGTGGTTTGAAAAATGCTTTATCGCAATTCTATCATCCTCATCTAAGGCTGCTCACGCCTCGTCTTTGGAAGCGGATCTGGCTTGGATTCACCATGTAGCGGTTCATTATCTGAGAAAAGATCAGGGTTTTCCTTCAGCATCTGACTTAGAATATCCGTCGTTTCTACTGTCCCACATACCCTGACTAACGCGTCTCCAAAGTTACCCTTGCGCATGGCACCGCCCTCTTCAAGCTCACGCTCCACCTTCCAAAAATGCTCCGACCAAGAGAGGCCACAATGTCTGCGAGAAGGCACCATGATTTCATCTCCTCCCGGCGTCACCGTATATAGCTCCTCATGGGTATCCGTCATTCTGCCTGGAATATCGACCCACTCTTCAATGCCATGAATGAACGTATTCCGCCGAAGATCGACTCCCAGCAGTACAATTTCCGCCTTTCGATCAAGTAGCTTGCCCCACACTGAACCACGGGCGCACGGCGTATCCCAGCGTTCATCTCCTGTAGTGAACTCCTCAGCATCTGCACCTAAAGCCGCTACAGAATGTGTCGGATGCCAAGAGCGAATAACACCTGGACGTTTACGGAATAACTCCGGTAATATCCCTACACAAGATGGGGAATCTTGAACAGAGAACCTTGGATTGTCTGCATTAATATAAGCCCATGTATGAGTTGGCAATACGAGCAGTCCGTCCTTCATATATTCACTGAGTACATCCAGTACTGTGTTCGCGCCTCCATCTACTTCCCCAATGCTTTTTAAAGAGGAATGGACCAGAATAGTTCCGTGTGGATCAAGCTTTAGCTCCTGCAATTGATTCATCAAGCTAGTTGTTGTGTGCATTCTACGCTCTCCTTATGTACGAACTGGATTTTATGATGCATAAACATCTACTTGCAAAAATCGTATTTCACTATTAAAATTATAGTAACTTAATAATACTCATCTAAATTCTGTCGATCACAATACAACTTGCTCACATTTAGCATTTACACGGAGGTAATTACACATGACTTTAACATTAAAAGGACTACACCACGTATCCGCGATTACAGGTAAAGCACAGGAAAACTTCAAGTTCTATACTGAAGTACTTGGACTGCGTCTCATTAAAAAGACAGTCAATCAGGATGATATTTCAGTGTATCATTTATTCTATGGTGATGAGAAGGGTAATCCCGGAACCGAATTAACTTTCTTCGAACTCCCGATGGCGGGCCGCAACCGTGAAGGCAATAACAGCATCTCCGCGCTCTCCCTTCGAGTGCCAAGCGATGCTTCACTTACCTATTGGGAGCAGCGTTTCACTGAGCTTAACGTAGAGCATGGTACAATTCAAACAATTGGTGGCCGCCAGACTTTAGCCTTCCGTGATCACGAAGGGCAACGTTTCATTCTAGTATCCGACGAAAATGATAAGGGGGTTGCCGGCGGCATTCCTTGGGCTAAAAGCCCGGTACCTGCTGAATATGGGATTGTTGGCCTAGGTCCCGCACATCTTACAGTAGAAAGTGCAGAGCATACGGCGGTTGTACTGGAGCAATTGCTTGGCTTCCGCCGCAAAGGCTCATATCCTTCAACAGTAGCGGGCCAGCCAGATGTGATCGTATTCGAGACTGGAGAAGGCGGATCAGGTGCAGAGGTTCACCTAGAGGAACGTAATGATCTAGAGCAGGAGCATTTGGGACGAGGTGGTGTGCACCATGTCGCATTCCGCGTGGATAACGAGGAGGAATTGAAGCAATGGGTAGAGCATATACACACAACTCAGCTTCCTAACTCCGGATTCGTGGATCGTTTCTACTTCCGCTCCCTTTATTTCCGTGAGCCTAACGGCATTCTTTTTGAGCTAGCTACAGACGGACCAGGCTTTGCAACAGATGAGCCGATGGAAAGTTTGGGCGAATCTCTTGCACTACCACCCTTTCTGGAATCGAAACGCCAGCAAATCGAAGCTTATCTGAAGCCGCTGGATACTCGGCAATAAGATTCTTCAGCTCACTTAATAAAAGGTGTGAGTCGCTGATGCGCTCACACCTTATTTTTTATTGAAGATCCGTTGTCTTGCCTACAATATCTAAGAGCTTCGACAGATCTTGAATTTCGTATTTCGGTTGAATACCCGACGTATTCTCTTTACCAAGCGGGTTAAACCAGCAAGTATCGATCCCATAATTAATTCCGCCTTGAATATCAGAGGTTAAGGAGTCCCCTACAATCAGTACTTTTTCCTTATCCGAAATCCCCAATTTGGCAAAAGCATAATCAAAAATCCCTGTCTCCGGCTTCTGACAACCAGCCTCCTCTGAAATAATGATCTGCTCAAATGTTTCACTAAGCGGTGATCCTTGGATTCTGGAAGTTTGCACTTCTTTAATTCCGTTCGTAATGATCGCTAATCGACAGCCGGCAAGCTCCTCGCACAGCTCGATCGCTCCCTGGATCAGAAAGGTTCCCTCGCCTAAGAAACGTAGATACGCTTCACTAAACGCCTCAGGATCTAGCTCCAGCGCATTCGCAGCGAATAACCTATTAAACCGTTCCACCCGTAATGCCGCAGAACTAATCTTCCCCTGCTCCAAATCCCGCCACAGCGCATGATTAATCTCCTGATAACTGGCAGCATAATCCTCAGCACCTGTGGGCATCCCAACATGTAGAAATGCGTTAGATAACGCGTGACTTTCTGCCATTCCGTAATCAAACAGTGTATCGTCAGCATCGAATAAAATAACGTCGTATTTCATAAATATCCCCCAAAACTCTTTTCTCAAAAAGGTACTACAGTGATACAATCAAGTCAACTTATCAGTCAGACGACAAAAATTTACTTTTTTAAGGTAGTTTTAAGCGAATTGTGTTATTTTAAAAAGAAAACGGTGGTGAGCGTCATATTATACGTTTTATCGTTTCTAATGTCTTTTTCTATCGTCTACTTTCTAATTCCGCCGCTCGGCAGACTTGCTTTCCGACTTGATTTTGTGGACAAGCCTCGTCAGGACGTTGAGCGTAAAATTCATAGAGAGCCTATACCGCTTACGGCCAGTTACGCCATATTCATTGGATTCTTCATTACCTATCTGGTATTTGCCCGTGAATTCTCCATGGAGACTGTCGCACTGTTTGCAGGGGGTGTGCTGCTGCTGACCATAGGTACCATAGATGACTGGTACAAAACAAAGGGTAAAGATTTCCCGGCACTACCCAAAATGATTGTGCAGGTTAGTGCAGCTGTTCTTGTTTATCTTTCCGGCAATGCATTTACGGGCTTCTACAACCCCTTCTCAGGGGATTATATCGTTCTACCCGTGGTATTACAGTTTCTATTGACGATTATCTGGATCTTCGGCGTAACCACCGTCATTAATTTCTCGGATGGTATGGATGGTTTAGCTGGCGCCTTAACTGCTATTTCGGCCATAACACTATTTATTGTCGCCTTAACTAAGGGGCAATCCTCTTCAGCGATTATGGCGATTGCACTCGTCGGTGTCACCATTGCTTATCTACGCTATAACAAACCGCCTGCCAAAATCTTTATGGGCGACGCCGGGGCTACCTTTCTAGGTTTCATCCTTGCGGTAATCGCACTCGACGGTGCGTTTAAGCAAGCTACGGCCCTGTCGCTGTTCATTCCGATTCTGGCGCTGGGCGTTCCGATCTTCGACAATATTTTTGTCGTCGTCAAACGCTTTATCCAAGGCAAGTCCATTTATCAGGCCGACGCTACCCAGGCTCATTACCGCCTGCTTCGTGCAGGTTTGAGCCAGAAGCAAGTCGTTGCCGTGTTATGCTTGATCAGCGTTTGTCTATCCTTATCCTCTATCATCCTTTTGTTGATTGAGACTTGATGTATTATTTGCGGATTAGTATCGTACAAGAACAATCGAATCGGCTAGTCCATTAAAGTAATAAAAACGAGCAAGTTTCCAATCTGGAAACTTGCTCGTTTTTTGTTTGAAGTTCATACTTCTTCAAGCCCATAACTCTGCAACCAAACACATCATCTCATCTGTCGCTCTCTTGCGTAAACTCAGCTAACCTACGGTAAATCCCTACGATCTCCTCCATAGGCATCCTCACTAATCCACTGGAAGAGGGAGCTACAAATTCACGTACACCGTCTACCTTCGGAGGTACATCCCCTTGAAATCCCCAGTTTGCTTTAGTCCTACGACTAAACTCTGTATATACACCTTTTCCTACAAAACAGGCGACCTGTGGGCGATACAATTCCAGCTTGGAGCGAAGCAATTCTCGGCCCTCATTATATTCCTCACGGGTAATATCGTCGATTCCGCGTGTAGGCCTGGAAACAATATTTGTAAAACCATACCCCAGCTTAAGTAGTTCCCCGTCCTCAGACGCGTCGTATAGCCGAGGAGTAAGTCCTGAATTGTGCAAGATTCTCCAGAAATTATTTCGTGGATTCGCGTAATGGTGCCCTACCTCACCTGAACGAATACTCGGGTTAAAACCAATAAATACAATCTGCAATCCGTGATCTAGGTGATCTGAAATTCCATTCATGTGAGTATGCCTCCTAACCAAACGATGTTCTAATTCTACAATGGGGTATACACATTAAGACAGGAAGCCGGAATTGGGTCCGCCAGCCATACCTCATTACCCGCACAATAAAAAGTTACACCCATTTGACCAGCGCTAATCGTATCAACAGTCAGTAGAATCAATTTCCCTCTGCGGCTTCCGGCCAGACTGGCAAAATGTGTCCCTTCGGATAAATGAACATATTGGCGTCCCATTGATTGGAGTCCCTCTTCCAAAATAACTGAAAGAACGCCAGTATGAGTTCCGTGATAAAGCGTAGATGGCGGAGTTCCCGGATCATAGGAAATTTTGGTATGACTATGCCCGTACCGAGCTTTGATTCGATCTCCATTGATTTCAAATCGTTGCTTCTCGCAGCCTGCAACCACTTGCTGAATATCTCCCACAGTCACCTCAGACCATCTAGGAGCTTTCACCAGCACAGACAACAAATCATCCAACGTACAGGAACCATCCTCAGGGTCCAAAATAAGGCCATACTGCTCTGGAGTATGCCGGAGCAATTTAGTCATAAATTTACTTAACGACACTTCTGTAGCATTGCTTAACATTATATTTCTACCTCAATTCATAACTCATTTCTATTCTATTCTCTACAGCCGTGGATCTACAGGATCAGACTCCAAAGACAGCGCAGCAAGCACACATTCATGTACGCGTTCTATCGGCTCCTTACGAATAAAACGTTCCACCGATTCCCGGCTAAGCGCACATTCCATTAAGGCATTTCGCTCTTTTTTACTTGTTTTGCGCTGCTTGAGGCGTACAAGATTATCCGGCTGTAAATAATCTATTCCATAGATAATATGCAGATATTTACGCCCTCTCACCTTGAGTGCAGGCTGAACCAGTTTATCTCCATTACGTGTTATAAATGTTTCCGGTTTGATAACAATCCCTTCATGCCCATCCTCCGTCATCTCTTCCCACCAACGGATGATCTGTTCCTCGTCCGCTTCATTACAAACCGTGCGGTATTCAGTCTCCATAAATAAAGGTGACAACTCCGCTAGTTCACGATTATGCTCCATATGCCAAAGATGGCTGTGCTCAAAGAAAGTTTGTCCGCTATGCGCAAGCGTGTGGAAGGGAGCAATCTTAATCCCCTCTAATCCACTTACGTCCCAGCAATACTTTTGAAAAGCTTCCTTAAAAAGATGAGCATTCTGGAGCTTCTCCTCCATTTCCTGTATCCACGAGGTAACATCTCGCCCTGATCTTTCAGCTTCACGCAGCTTCTCCAAAAGATGCTCCCGATCTAACAGTGCAGCTTCAGCCACATGTGCATATTGGGAGGAAATCAGCTCACGCGCTTTCAAGTTCCATGGTACGATCTCCGCATCTAGGAGCAGCAAATCCGTGTTATTTTTCGCAAAATAATTCGCCTGCACGAGATCCGCGTTCAGCCTACGTAACACTTCAGATTCAGTATCCCTGTCAAAAAAAGCTCGGCCAGTACGTGTATAAATCGTGCCTAACGACGGCCTGCCCACATACGGTAATGCCGCCTCTTCATCCCGGAATAACAATAGGATGGCCCGGCTGCCCATATGCTTTTTCTCCGCGATCATTGTCTTCACACCTTGTGCGCGGAAATAAGCAAAAGCTTCACGCGGATGCTCCAGATAGTTCTCATCTATAGACACTGAAGGCGGCGGACTCATGGTCGGCGGGATATATACCAGTTCCTCAAGTGGAACCGTAAAGTGGGAGACCGTGTCTATGGCCGCTTTAACGAATTCTCCGCGCACAGTTATTTCACCATAAAGGTCAGTCTGGACTGAGTAGCCTTCCACGAATTTACGCAGGTTAGGTGGTGAGAATCTCCCCCGCTCCCAACGTATTAACGGACTATCCGGATCACCTGCATAATCGTGTTTCGCTTTAACACTAACAAACTTCCCTTCAGGGTAACGGTACGCAGTTAAAGATCCACCAAATACAGCACCCTGGTCGATGTTCACTGTATTTTTTACCACGGTTGGGAAAGGTCTAGGATCATGCCCCCAGACGATGATCTCCCCAGATTCGTGTTCGACATACCATTCTTTCCTTACAGGAGCACCCTTGCCATCCATTCCATCAGTGTCCCCATACCGGCAGAAATCCTGAATCCGTTTGGACTGCTTGCCGATAAATTCATCACGAATTCCGGCATGGGTAACTATGACCCGCCGCACGCCATTGCAGCCAAACAACAAGTGGCTAGGCGCGGACAACAGAAACTGTTTAAGTTCATCCCTAAGCCTTTTTGCCTCCTCATCGCCTGCTTCTAGCGCAAATGCCTCCAGCTCAGCGGCGATATTCTCGTCTCCGTGACTTAATGTAACTTTGCGACCATCCAGGTAGCGGGCGATTTTCCAGCCATGGTTGCTGTCGATCATGCGGGCGATTCCAGCATCTACATGCTTTTTCCAAAACCTCATCGTCTTCAGCGATTCTGGGCCCCGGCTCATCACATCCCCCACAGAAATTAACTGCCTACCCTCGGGGTGTTTGTACAACCCTTTCTCATCTTCCTTATACTCCAATCTTTCGAGTAGCTCGATCATCTCTTCATAACAACCATGAATGTCGCCGATGATATCAAGTCCTTTATCGATTTCAACCCAAAGCGGGTTCTGCTTACGTTCAAAAAGTACTGACTCCGTCTTTTTCAAAAAATAAGTCGAAGCAAAGCCCTCGTCCTTAACACTCCGTAGCGAACGCTTGAACTGTCCATATTGTTGCTTGACCCGCTGGCGTCCTCGTGGATGCTCACGCTGTACATCCCGCTCCAGCAGCGTTTCCTCTGGAACATCGAGCACCCAAGCCATACATGGAACATTATACTTATCTGCTAAATCTAAATATTGCTTACGGTATTCCTCTTGCAGATGTGTAGCATCCACCACCGTCAGTTTTCCAAGTCGGCAGCGCATGGCAATGACTGAATTCATTGCTTCAAAGGCTAGGCTTGAGAGCAACTGATAATCATTAAAAATAATATCTGCTTCTTCGCGGGGGCGATTCTTCCAATTCATAAAATCAGTGTCGCCAAGCATGCTACGGAAATCATCCGATGAGACGATTTCTGTCTGCAACAACGTCCCTTCATCTACTAATCTACGCAGTAAAGTGCTTTTGCCGCTATTGGAGGGACCCACCAATACAATAATTCCTGCATGCGGAAAAAGAATGGTTCGCTGCTTTTCTTTTTGCTCTTCTGTAGTCATTACAATGCTCCCTCCTTACTAAATATCGCCATCTGCGTCGGGTATCCAAAAGCGTCAGAACCCTCGCCAATTCCTTTAAAATCAACCGAATAATCAAAGGAGCTCGTCCAGCGTATACACCATTCGGAGAACTCTGCTCGTCCCCATTCAAAACGGTGATCACTATGCCGCATTTCTTCCGATTCCATCTCATACACCTCGTTATACTCCTTGTTCGGTGTAGTCAGGATCAATACCTTAGGACTATATTCCGACAGAATAGTCTCCATCACTCGAGCCAGCCTATGCTCGTCGATATGCTCAATAACCTCACATAAAACCATAATATCCTTGTTCCGCAGCGTTTCATCGAAATAGAACAAAGAACCTGTAACAGGCGTCGGCACCGTAACTCCTTCTCGGTCTTCAAGCTTCGAGAAGCGATCGATTGCGCGTAACTGTGAGTTTGCCGAAGGCTCAACCGCCCAGATCTGCTTGACGCCCGGCACACTTCCGAGTCTTGCCGAAAGTTTTCCTTCACCGGAACCAAAGTCAACAATACTACTATTGAAAGCCAACCCTTCTACTGTTTCTGCAATCGCCGCATAACGCAGATCATTTAATCTAATTTTAGGCTCAACTGAAATCTCAGCAGGAGTAATGGCCACTTTTTCAGAAGAAGGGGAGGATTCCTCTCCATCAAATTGTTTAATAAGATTAGCAAATCGTAGTGACCGCTTGAGAATTAACGCAAGCAACGGATGACTATCCAACCAGCCTTCGCCATAACGCCTGATTTTTTCAATCTCATCATCACTGATAAAATAATGCTTATCATCATCTAATGCCGGAATCAGAATGAACAGTTGACGAAGGGCCGTTTGCAGAGTCTGTTCTCCCCGCAGCCTAATGTATCGTGCAGAACTGCGGCTTTTTAAATCAAAAGAATACACTGCATCTCCTCTTTCAAGCTCAAGCTCGTAGCCAAGTGCATGAAACAGTTCCTCAATCGTGTGATCAGGTAGGTTCGATGCTACTGGGCCAAAGGACAGCTCCAATTGAAATTTGTGATCTACCCAAGGCAAAAATACTTCCTTAGGCTTTCCATTAAGAGCTGTACCTAGCGCTGGACGGATATAAGAGCAGAATCGGCTGCTCGTAACAAACTCCCGATCGTTAATATATTGTGTGATGTCATTATGAGCTGTATTTCCTTTAACTAGAGCTATTGGATCTGGTGTGACATAGATAACGGCCTCTGTCTCTTCGTCGGAAGCTGCAGTGAACACAATGCGCACTCTAGCTTCTTTATCGCTCCTGTCATATAAATTATGCGGATTTTTGGCCAGTAGATGGGACAACATCCCCGCCCCTGAACCCGTTGCCTTGATAATTAAATGCATATCTTCATCTCTCCTTAACCATTATTGAACTGCGGATTTACCAGCTCCATTGCCCCGTTTCTCCCCAGACCTCTATCAGTGCTGACCGGAACAAGATATCTAACGCTTCATCCATAACACCAACACTCTGTTCAAAAGCAGAAGCAACCGCCTCGTAATGAGCAATCCGTTCCTCCAAGTACATGTTGATCACATCCAAGCGTGGCTCCAGATTTAGTTCATCACCAGACATTTTACGAGATAACAGATTCTGCACAGCTTCCTGTAGTTCAGAACCCTGTGGAATCAGATCCTGTACAAGAACATTAAAATCGAGCGGTGGCACTTCGTTATATTTTTCAATCCAAGCGCATGCTAAGAGTGGTCTTAATACGTAAAAATATTTCTTAATTTTAACCTCGCTGCCTTGCAGATAATCCCGGTAATTTCCTCGCGCCATGTTCAAATAGTGGTAAATGCATGATTTTGGCGAAAAGCTTTGTGGCGAGAGTTCACGGATACTTTCGGCTACAGCGTATTTTTCTTCATAGCGAATCGGTGATTCTAACCATTCCAGCAGAGGCGGATTAGATTTCCGAAATAGATTAAGCCCCTTCTTCAAGTCCCAACCGTTAATATCAAGCATGTCACTGATCGGCCGCTCTATTACATCCCTGTGCTCAAAAATAGATAAATACGCCTCAGGTCTCCGTATGTATAGGAATCTAACATCATAATCACTATCTTTGGATGGAAATCCCCAAGCCCGGCTCCCCGATTCACACGCATACAAAATGCGGACTTGTTCTTCAGATTCAATGGTCCGAAGCTGCTGAATGATCGATCGATGTATTTCCGACATATTAATCCCTCCCTTAAACCTTCTAAATATGCAAAAAAGACCATGGACTCCATCGTCCATGGCCGGGCTTCACCTAAATACAGAACTCCTTACCGGTTAATATAGCGTTGTTGATTCACCGGAAATGAATACACTGATTCTAAGGCTGACCTGTAAGCCAAGGTAACAGATGGACGCAAATATGGATAAGCATTATACGATGGCTGATGATTCATATTGTTATTCATCTGTCCTTACCCCCAAGTCAAATTATATTTTATTCAGTACCATTTCATCCTTAACATATCTCCAAAAGCATAATCCAACTATCCAGTTTCTGTCAACCAGTAGTCTTCCTCTGTAATCTTCTACGCTCCTTATTCTTACCTTATTTCAGTAATACCTTCAGTTCAGGCGTCATATCCGATGCTTTTAACATTACGAAATCGCTATAACCTTCCTTATACAGCAACTTCACAATGTAGTTGCCATTCTCAACGCCATAATTGAAACGATGATCTAAAATATCCGTTAATAGTGCCTTATCCTTCGTAACAACTGTACGATTCTTTTCACGTGCAAGCACTACTCTTTGTTCAGGACTCGTAGGATTCTTAGGTGTTTGCTTATCCATAAAGTCGTCTTTTACAATCTCTGCCGATTGGATATCTTCAGCAGTTATTCGTATTTTATCGGCATAGCCTTTTTCGTTCATCCACTTCTCCAACTCATAAAAAGATGATTTCCAAGGATAATAATAACCGTAACTTGAAGATGGCCGATCACTTTCCTCTTTTACCTTTACCTCTGTTTGGATAGTAGCCACATCTGGAATACCGTCCTTATCTATCTGTACTTCGTAGGACATATTCGAAATTTCGCGTTTGATAATCTCTTTTAGCTCTGAAATTTCCTGAGGATCAGAGATGGCTACTTTTTTATTCCTGTTAGTAACCCACATATAATCCAGGTCTTTGTCTAAGAGAGCTAAATTATATTTTTCATACTTGTAAGCTTCGGTATCCTTAACCACCTTGAGCTCTGATTCAAACCCCTTATTAGGAATCCAGTATTCTCTCACTAGCTTGTGACCATTCTCCAATTGATAAGCGATGGTAAAATATTCATAAGCGTATTGTTGTGAGGTATGTTCTGGACGTACCGCAATTACCGCTTGATGAAGTTTACGGACAGCTTCTATATAATCTTTATCATCGGAAAAAGGGTCCTGCCCCATATAGGGTGTAGTAGTGTACAAATCATCCGTGGGGGTATACCAACGGTAGTTAGATCCCATATACACACCACTAATCTTATCACCGGAAGGTACTCTAGCTTCATACCCGGTAACACTTGATACCGGGATATACAGAAGTAACCCCAGCGTTACTGCATAAACCGCAAACTCTGCTAACACTTTACGCGTCATAATCTGCCATGTTTTCCGGATAATCATTTCCGCAGCAACATAGCCGATAATGGCTCCAATGGCATATCCACTAATTACCCAGCCCATTTGCTGTTGCTTCATTTGTGCAAAATAATTCCCGGAAATAAGCATAGTACATAACATAACCCCTGCTTTAAACAGCGGGTTGAAATATCCAAAAGCAATAGCCTGACCCGCTTTTTCCGTATTACGTTTACGGTATAACAGGTAGGATAATCCAATAAATAAAAGGGACAATACTCCATAAATCCACAATTCTGTATTGGTAAATGGTTTGCCGGTAAAATAATACACGATATGAACAAACGGAGACCACATCTGCAAACTAGAATCACGGAAGTTTACATTTGCATTTGCATAACCATAGAGATACATGACTAAATGGCTATTGATTAATGAGATCAGTACAACAGGAAGAATAAGCAATATATAAATGATAATTCCCTGAAGAATAGATTGGCCCGTGCATATTCCCACAAAAACACTAAAGCAGAAGAGGAACAAAGTCAGAATACTAACTGTGATACACCATTGCCAAATATCTGCGCCCTGAAAAATATAAAAATTACCACTCCATCGCTTAACAACCGCAACCACCCCTGCAGTTAACCAAACCGGTATCAACAGTAAGGTAAGTCCACTCGTCAGATGAGCCGTAAATAAATGCTCTCTGCGTAAAGGCAGGCTATGCCATAGATCTGATGGAGATTTTGCCTGAAGGTATCGGAATAAAAAGAGTCCAGCAGCAACAGGGATCGTAATAATGAACAATGCTTGCACATTACCAGAGATGCGGAATAAATGATCGATTTCCTGCGGTTTTGCATTTGGATCGATACTCATGAACAGCTGCAATGGAAGTGCGAACATTAGGCCAAGTGCATATATAATCCCTATCCAGCCATGCTGGCGGAAGTTCTGGCGAATAATACTGCTATTAAAGTAGTATCGGCTGCGCGTCATATCCGACATCCCCCATTTCATAAATAAAGATCTCTTCTAAAGTCAATGGAAGCAAATCGAACACGTATGGCTCGTACACCTGAAAAGCCGCTTTGATCCGTTCACGATCTCCTTTTACTATGTACAGGTTCACGCTCCCCCGGCGTTCTTGATGTAATATTTGCAGCTTCGCTGCTAACGGAATTTCATGCCGCTCATCTCGGAAGGCCACTTGAATCTTATGTGTATCCGCCTTAAGATCATCCAGGTCCTTCTCAATCAGCATCTTCCCACCATGCATAATCCCAACATGATCACACAGATCTTCGATCTCACGAAGATTATGTGAAGAAATGATTACCGTCAGCTCGCGTTCAGCAACCTCCTGAAATAGCAGGTTTTTGATCTGGCGTCGCATTACCGGATCTAACCCGTCAATCGGCTCATCCATAATAAGCACATCTGGCATACAGCTTAAACATAACCAGAATAACGCTTGCCGCTGCATCCCTTTGGAGAAACGACTAAGCTTACGCTTTTTATCGAGCTGAAACACGGTCCCCAAATCATCAAAACGCTTCTGATTCCAGCTCGGATAGATCGAGCGATAGAAGGCTGCCATTTGCAGCATGGTGGATTGCGGAAAAAAGTAAGGAGAATCCGGCATAAAAATAACCCGTTGCTTAGTCGTCGGGTGTTCGAATACCGCTTCACCATCCACCTTCACGGTCCCTTTATCTGGAGAAAAAATGCCTGCCAAGGTCTTCAGCAGCGTAGTTTTACCCGCGCCATTAGAGCCGAGCAGCCCATAAATCGTCCCTTTACGTACCGTTAAAGAGATATCGTCCACTGCCTTCTCCCCTTGAAAAAACTTACTGACGCCTCGAATCTCAATCATCACTCTTCCCTCCTTCTCTCTGCTTCTCCACTTGCTCATACAATGAACTAATTTCAGCTGCGGTGAACCCAAGGTATACCGCTTCCGCCATCAGTCTAAGCAACTCAGCACGCACTTCGGCTTTTTTAATCTCATTCTGTTCTTTTTTCATTGGGGCTACAAAACTCCCTTTCCCCTGCAGTGAATAGATATACCCCTCACGTTCCAATTCACGGTAAGCCTTCTGAATCGTATTGGGATTCACGGTTAGCTGTTGGGATAATGTCCTTACCGAAGGCAGTTGTTCATCAGTCTGCAAAATACCATGTAAAATCATCTCCTTGACCTTATCGGTCAGCTGCTCATAAATCGGTTTGCGACTGCGAACGTCCAATTCGAACATAACCATCCTCCTTTCACTGTCTTCCCTTAGTCCATGATAATGTGTATTAACTGTACTACTATTATTAATACAGTTTAATCTTTATGTCAACGCAAAAACCCCCACAGTTATAAAAACACTGTGGGGACTTTTTCTCATGAATAGACACTTTATTAGCCTGAGGCGTTATTCATACTCTCGTCTCTTGATTCAGAAAAATTCGAGTGCGCTCCTGCTGTGGATGATCAAAAATCTGCTCTGGTGTTCCAGACTCCATAATCTCACCGTTGTCCATGAAAATCACACGATCAGCCACATCACGAGCAAAGTTCATCTCATGAGTGACAACAATCATCGTCATATTCTCCTCAGCAAGTTGACGGATGACGCGTAGTACCTCACCCGTGAGTTCAGGATCAAGTGCGGAAGTAGGTTCATCGAACAATAGAATATCAGGATTGAGCATTAACGCTCTCGCAATAGCAACCCGTTGCTTTTGTCCACCCGACAGCTTTGCAGGATACACATCCGCTTTTTCAGCAAGTCCTACCTTAGAAAGTAAGTTCTCACTTCTAGCTGTAATATCCTTCACACTCTCCCGTTTCAACATCCTTGGAGCTAGCTCTAGATTGCCTCGCACCGTTAAATGTGGAAATAGATTAAAGTGTTGAAACACCATTCCCATGGACGCCGTGATCTCACGAATACTTGCTCCACTAGCATATTTTCCATTCTCCACGAGCGGCTTGCCTTGGATGAAGATGCTTCCATCCGTAATTTCCTCTAGATGTACTAGACTACGCAGCATCGTACTCTTACCTGAACCTGAAGGCCCGATAACAGCGACGGCTTCTCCCGCCTGGATATTGAAACTAACCTTCTTCAACACATCCAAATTGCCGAAGGATTTCTGTAAATCACTTACTTCTATCATGTTACTCATATTCAGACAGTCCCTCTACTCGAATTTAAAACGTTTCTCCAGTGCTTTGAAGAATAAAGTAAGCACCAGCGTCATCAGTAAGTAAATCACTCCCGCCACTACAAAGGGGGTTACAGTAAAGTCTCGATTCACTGCTGTTTTGGCATAGTTCAGTAGCTCAGGTACAGCAACGGCATACAGCAGAGCCGTATCTTTGACCAAGGAAATCGATTCATTGGCCACAGCTGGCAAGGCTACCCTAAACATTTGAGCTAGAATTACCTTGCGCAGCGTTTGCCATTTACTCAGTCCGAGTACTTTGGCTGCTTCATGCTGCCCTTTATCAATGGAGAGCATACCCCCACGGAAGATCTCCGCGAAATAAGCCCCATAGTTAAGAATAAATCCAAGACTCGCCGCAACGAAGCGGTCCATGACCAGATATTGCCCAATCACCGGAATCTGTGGTAAACCAAAGCAAAAAAATAACAATTGCAGTAAAAGTGGTGTTCCCCGCATGACATAGATATAGGTATGTGCAATCCAAGCCACGGGCTTGATCACACTCTTCGCCATCAAAGTGACTAGGAACCCGAGCGGAATCGACACCAAAATAACAATAAGAAACAATAAAATAGTTGTACGCGCGCCTTCTAACATCGGCCCGGAAATTTGTATTATATAATCCATTTTCATTTCTCCAATAAACTCTGTATATTGACCTTCTATTTCAATACCTTATTCTCACCAAACCACTTCGTGGAGATCTTCTCAGCCGTTCCGTCGTTGTTCATTTCATCCAAAGCCTTTTGAAGTTCTTCCAGTAGTGCCTCATTGCCTTTCTTGATTCCAATACCGTACTGCTCAGGAGCAAGCGATTCATCTAGTAGCTTAAAGGTATTAGGCTCTTTTGACATATAATATCTGGCTACCACTTCATCAATGACTACACCGTCCAGGCGCTTAGTCTTCAAATCTGTGAGCGCTAGCACATTATCCGGAAATTCCGACAGATTAGCAATTTGGTCTTTAATCGGATTAGCATTTAATGCATCGGCAGCGGAGGATAAACTTTGAAGTCCTACCTCTTTACCAGCCAAATCCTCAAGCTTTGAAATAGAGGAATCCGCTAATACGACTACAACCTGACTATTCTCAAGATAGGGCTTAGTGAATAATACCTTTTCCTTACGTTCATCTGTGATGGTATAACCATTCCAAATCATATCAATGCGTCCACTATTCAATTCTGACTCCTTAGCTGACCAGTCAATAGGCTGAAAAGTGATTTCTTTGCCCATTTTCTCAGCTGCAGCTCCGGCATAGTCGATATCAAACCCAACAATTTCATTGTTCTCATCTCTAAAGCCCATCGGAGCGAACTTATCATCAATCCCGATCACCAGCTTCCCATCCTTGCTCCCAGAAGACGAACAGCCTGATAAGGCTGCAATAACCATGATCATTAATAAAACTAAAAGTGCATTTTTCTTCATCTCTTTTATCCCCCATCGTTGACACAGCGCTGTGTGCTTTAGTTCGCTAATACGTTATCAGAGTATCATGATAACATGACAAATTAACTACGTCGATAGATTAGAGAAGTCTACATGTGTCAAATCTACAAAGATTTCAGACAACAAAAAAAAGACGACAGATCAAATCTGCCGCCTCAACAATATGAATGATTTAATTTCACTATCAGATTTAACGCTTATCGTTCCAAAAATTGTTAGGCTCCATATCTGAAGTAATAATATGAAACGCATAGCCTTCTTTCTTCAGCGCCTCTAGGATGCGTGGAAGAACTTTAAGTGTAGCCTTTTGATCATGCATTAGAATCACTGGGCTGCTCTTCTTCAGACCGTGAACTTCTCTCATAACCGTATTATAAATGGAATTACTATCGTTCTTATATCTCCAATCCTCAGAGTCAACGTTCCAATCCCACAGATGGTACCCTTGAGTTAGTATCTTATCTCTATAAGCTTTTGTTAAATAAGGCTTACTACCATAAGGTGTACGAATCAGCGTTGTACTTTGACCTGTAATCTTCTTCAGAATTGCATTATCGTCATTCATCTCTTTCAACGCAGAAGCTGGAGAAGCATAAAATTTATCTTTCACATGTGTCATGCCGTGCAAAGCAGGTGCATGTCCATCTTTCACTAAGCGTTTCACTTGAGACGCGTGTGCGTTCATGTTATTTCCTAACATGAAGAAGGTTGCCTTCGCATCATACTTCGCCAAAATATCAAGTAGTTGAGAGGTTGTAGCGGATGGGCCATCATCAAAGCTAAGATATACGACTTTCCCCTTTGTACCTGTCGTCCCTGTAGGTACATTTTGTTGCAAAGCCTTTTTATGTTGATTTACGAATGCAGCATCATCTAATTTAGCCCCGGAATTATATACTCTTAATAAAGATTGAGCTGGCTTAAATGAAATTGAAAATCCAAGATGAGAGGTCATCTTCACAGGAACCATCGTTCTACCATTTTCCACAAATGTTTTCAGCGGAATAGTCTTTCCATTAGGGAGAAGAGCCGTTGCGTGATCATTCAGCAGTTCGATGGAACCGTTATTCCCTTGAACATGAATTCCAACACCCTGAGGGGTAAGATTCAGATTCAGTTCTAGGGACAAATCACGCAGTGAAACATAATATGTATCCTTTATCGACACTGCATCAATTTTAGTTAATTTATCGTTCACCCCTAATTTCAGGGATCCTGCCGCACCCGCTGCATTCACTGTATCTATCTCTCGTACCAAACCCGTACATACGAATAATACTATAAATAATAGCCACACTTTCTTTTTAAACATCTCAAAAAATCTCCCATCTCGTATATTTACCTATAACATTATCATAGATTAATAGATAGAAATTTGAGAGATTGTAACTTAATACAGAATAATTTGTTACCCTTTTTAAGGCTTGCAGATATTTCGACAAAATTCATCAAACACGAATTTCGGCCAAATCCTGCCACACCAACAATAAATGGTTAAATTCCAATCATTTTGCACAAAATATATGTGTCCAAATTAGCAACTTTAGTAAATTATTGAACAAAGTTTGAACAGAAATAAATAACCATTAAACAGCGTGGCTACAGTGATCTTTATCATATCATTAGGAACTTGTAACAAATTGATCACACATATTTAACTTGATCGCCATTATTAAGGTCTATTATGGCTCATATGGAAAAATAAGTCTTTTGCTTTCTTTCTCATTAGTTCTTACTATATATGAAGGTAATGATGAGGGTTAATTAATAGAAGTATTGAAGGAAGGAGCTTAAGCATGAACAAAAAGGGACCGTTATACGCTTTATTTCTCAGCCTAATTTTACTCTTGCCAGGATGCAGTTCAATCGCTGTTCTGAATCCGAAGGGGCCGGCTGCGAGAACTCTGTCTGACACGATCATCCTCTCCATTGTTATGATGCTCGGTGTTCTAGCAGTTGTCTACATCTTATATGTCTTTGTACTTTTGAAGTACCGCGCTAAGAAAAGTAACGAAGATTATATTCCTCCTCACGAGGAAGGAAACAAATGGTTGGAGGCCATCTGGATTATAATCCCGATTATTATCGTGGCATTCCTCTCCGTGGTCACTGTCAAAACGACAGTAGATGTAGAAAACGTTGCAGCGGATTATAAAGATCAGAAACCGCTTGTAATCTACGCTTCCTCCTCCAACTGGAAATGGCATTTCAGCTATCCAGAGGAAGGTATTGAAACCGTAAACTACGTGAACATTCCAGTTCACCGCGCTGTTGAGTTCAGATTGTACTCTTTCGGTACGATCTCAAGTCTGTGGATCCCTCAATTGGGAGGACAGAAATATGCGATGAGTGACATGCTTACCACTCTGCATCTTTCAGCGGATACTGTAGGTTCTTATACTGGAAGAAATGCGAACTTTAATGGTAAGGGTTTTGCCCACATGGAGTTCGAAGCCCTTGCGATGACTGATAAGGACTATCAAGAATGGGTAAAAGACGTTAAAGAAACAGCAGGTCCATTAACAGAAGACGAATTCAAAAATCTTTTGAAAATGGAATATGTCGGACGCAAAACATACACTAACACTCACTTATCCTTTAGCCCTCCTCCAGGAGACCATGGCGACCATATGAGTAATAATGGTAAAGAAATGGATATGGATAATGGAACTATGGAACATCAGGATAATAAAGAAATTCATCCGTCTCCTGCACCATCTAGCGAGACAGAATTTAACAGTGAACCTAATCCAGAACTGGATGAACAGAGCACTACACATGAAGGACATTAGTCCATGTTAATTGAGCAACTTGAAAGGAGCGTTTCCTAATGGATTGGGATAAATTTAAGGTCCATGGCGAACCCCTGATTTACGGGGCTATGGCAAGTATTGTTTTAGCTACAATCGGGATTATCGTCGGCCTAACCTATTTTAAAAAATGGGGATATTTATGGCGCGAATGGTTAACTACCGTTGACCACAAACGTATCGGGGTTATGTATATCCTTGCTGCGCTACTAATGCTTTTCCGCGGCGGCGTTGACGCTATTATGATGAAGCTGCAAACCGCAGCCCCAGACATGAAATTTCTTGACGCACAGCATTACAACGAGGTATTTACAACACACGGCTTGATCATGATCCTCTTTATGGCCATGCCGTTTATTATCGGTCTGATGAACGTTATCGTACCGCTACAAATCGGTGCCAGAGACGTTGCCTTCCCGCGTCTTAACGCTGTCAGCTTCTGGCTCTTCTTCTTCGGAGCAATGCTGCTTAACATTTCGTTTGTTATCGGGGGATCACCAGATGCTGGTTGGTCTGCATACTTCCCACTAGCAAGTATAGAGTTCAGCCCAACGGTGGGTAACAACTACTACTCGCTCGCGCTACAAATATCGGGGATCGGTACACTCCTCACAGGCGTTAACTTTATTGTAACGATTCTGAAGATGCGTGCTCCTGGTATGAAGCTGATGAAAATGCCAATGTTTACATGGTCCGTGCTAATCACGAACGTAATTATCGTATTCGCTTTCCCAGTACTTACGGTTGCGCTCGCTTTGATGATGTTCGACCGGTTATTCGGCTCTCAATTCTTCACGATGGCCAACGGCGGTATGGATATGTTATGGGCCAACCTTTTCTGGGTATGGGGACATCCAGAAGTATATATCGTTGTACTACCTGCCTTCGGTATTTATAGTGAAATTATCGCCACCTTCTCCAAAAAGAACCTGTATGGATATACATCCATGGTCTTTAGTATGTTGATCATCTCCCTCTTGTCCTTCTTAGTATGGGCTCACCATTTCTATACAATGGGTCAAGGCGCTATGGTTAACAGTTTCTTCTCGATTACTACTATGGCCATTGCCGTTCCAACAGGTGTGAAAATATTTAACTGGCTATTCACCTTACGAAAAGGGCGAATATCATTTACGACGCCGATGCTATATTCGCTAGCCTTTATCCCGATCTTTACAATTGGTGGGGTAACAGGTGTCATGCTGGCTATGGCCAGCGCCGATTATCAGTACCATAATACAATGTTCCTGGTAGCGCATTTCCACTACGTTCTCATTCCAGGTGCAGTATTCGCCGTTATCGCAGGTTTCCACTACTGGTTCCCTAAAGTATTCGGCTTCCGTTTGAACGAACGTCTTGGTAAACATGCCTTCTGGTGGATTATTATTTCCTTTAACGTATCGTTCTTCCCATTGTTCCTTCTCGGACTTAAGGGAATGACACGTCGACAATACACTTATTCTGCGGATACCGGATTTGGTCCGCTCAGTATGGTCTCGTTCATAGGGGCGATAGGTCTTACAGTCGGATTTGTAATTCTCGTGTATAACATCTACTGGAGTACACGTTATGAACCAAGAGATACAAATGGAGATCCATGGGATGCACGTACACTGGAGTGGGCAACGAAAAGTCCGATTCCAGCTTACAACTTCGCAGTAGTTCCAACCGTAAAAACACGCGATGCCTACTGGTTCTCTAAACAAGACAATGTACCTCTATACGAAGACAAGATTACTAAGATTCATATGCCTAGCAATTCAGGCAAACCATTTATTCTGGGTGTTATCTTCTTCATTGCAGGATTCTCTCTGGTATTCAGTCTCTGGATTCCAGCCATCCTCTCTGGAGTAGGTATCCTCATCGTTCTAGCTGCTATGTCCTTCGATCGGGATCACGGATTCTACATCCCTGCAGAAGAAGTTATTGCTACTGAAAAGAAATTGCGGGGTGAGACAATATGAAAATAGATGCGTCTAAGCCGCTTGAATACTCAACAGAAGAGAATAGTAATAAAATCTTTGGCTTCTGGGTCTTTCTAGGAGCAGAGATTGCACTGTTCGCTACGTTGTTCACTGTTTACTTTGTAATGGTAGACCGTTTCGCCAGCGGCCCTAGCGGGCCGGACCTTTTTGAAATTGGTCCAGTGATGATCGAAACATTACTGCTGTTGACAAGCTCATTTACGATCGGTCTTGCAGTTCATGCTATGCGGCATGGTTTCCAGAAAGCTATGATGGTCTTTTTCGGACTAACCCTACTAATGGGTCTTGGCTTCCTTGGTATTGAAATCATGGAGTTTGTCACTTATGTTCACGAAGGGGCTACACTTCAAACCAGCGGATTCCTTTCCAGTCTCTTTGTACTGCTGGGAACACACGGAGCTCACGTATCGTTCGGGTTCCTGTGGGGTGCGGCTATCTTAATCCAGTTGAAGCGTCAAGGTATTACTCCGGCTACGGCCAATAAATCCTTTATCTTCTCGCTGTACTGGCATTTCTTGGACGTTGTCTGGATCTTTATTTTCAGCTTCGTCTATCTGAAAGGACTGATGTAGCATGATGAAGCAACTGTTTCCAATTCGCCATGTGATGGGTTTCTTAGCCTCTCTTGTCCTTTCTGTGGCTGCACTTGCTGTAATCTACCTTGATCTATCTAATAGTGCGAACATGGCTATCCTGCTTATTACAGCGCTCATTCAGGCTTCCCTGCAGCTCTTCCTGTTCATGCATATTGGAGAATCAGCTGATACCAAGAAAGAACTCTACATCAATATCGCCTATGCCTTATTCGTTGGCTTAGTTACGATCTTTGGTACGCTCTTCATCTTCGTATGGGGCTGGTATGCTTAACTCCATTCAGTAATACACAAAAGGACGTTCCAAAGCCTAAATGGCTCTGGAACGTCCTTTTTTTTCATTTCACGTTATAATCTAAATCGTGCTAGAGTCTTCTGCAGATCTTCCGCCAGCACTGCTAAATACTGAGCTGATGCGGACATTTCCTCCATAGCAGACAATTGCTGCTGACTAGCTGCGCTGGTGTCCTGAACACCTACTGCCCCTTTATTGGATATTGCATTGACCTGTTCCATTGCTGCCGCTACACCTTGTGACTCTAGGGAGACATGCGCAACCGCCTCTCTAATCTCTTCCGTTTGCAGCGTAGCTTCTTTAATAGAACTTTGAATCTCATGAAACGCTTGAGATACGAGCTGACTTTGAGCTACGCCGATAGAGACTAGCTCAGAGCCGAAAGCCATTGATTCTACTGCCTTTTCAGTTTGCTTTTGAATATGCGTAATAATATCTGTTACTTTCAGTGAACTGTTTCGCGTCGCTTCTGCAAGGCCCCGAATTTCTCCAGCAACTACAGCAAAGCCACGTCCATGTTCTCCAGCTCTCGCTGCTTCAATAGAAGCATTAAGCGCCAGCAGGTTCGTTTGTGTTGCAATTCCGTTAATCGTAGTAATAATTGTATTTATATCCTGAGACAGCTGCCCAAGGTTACTGATAATCTCTTGGCTCTGAGTTACGCCAGAGTCGATTTCCTTCATCTGTTCAATGATGTTATCTACGGCGATTACCCCTTGATCTGTTGAACCAGAAGCGACTCCCATAAGGTCGGACATTTCAAAACTGCTGCTTTCTACAGCCGAAATATTATTGGTCATAGCTTGTATAGACTGAGAAGTACGATTAATGCTTTCCGTCTGTTCATCAAACCCCGCTGCAATCTCTCCAGAAGCTTCGGCGATCATTTGCGAAGCCAACGAGGTCTGCTCAGCGCTAGCGCTCATCTCCTGCGATGAGGCTGATAACAATTCTGCACTCTCCGCAATGCCTTGCATCATCTTCCGTAAGCTCTCCAGCATATTGTTAAAAGAGCTATTAATTTGGCCGATTTCATCCTTGGCGGTATACGTTGCTATCACGGTTAAATCCCCATTTTCCGCCCGCTTCATTAAACCTTGCAGTTCCTTAAGAGGTTTCGTAATCAGTCGAATGATTGCAACACTAAGCACGATACAAATAATCCAAGAGAACGATATCAACACTATACTTTTAGTCTTCATACTCTTAGCGGTGGCCGTAGACTCTGAATTATGATCTTCAGCTCCCTTTAGCAGCGAATCGCTTATTCCTTTAAGCATATTGATCATTTTCTCACGAGAATTACTAAACTCACCTGTGAATATTTGAAAGGCCTCTTTGCTACCTTTGCTATCCGCAACCTGAATAATATTATCCCTTTGTGCACGATAGTCTGTTAAGGAAGACTCATAGTCCTTTATTTTACTCACTACCGCACTATCATTGTACTGGACGGTCTTCAACTTGTTCAAAAGATTATTATTTTCCTGAACTTTCTTCGTAATACTCTCTTTCAGTTGTTTGTTCTTGTTTACATCGACGCTAATCATGCGCTCCAAGAGAAAAGCTTCAATGGCCCGATTGTTTGTACGCATTTGTCCCACGTAAGAAACAGGCAATAAGTTTTCATTATACGTTTCTGTTGTTTTTTGGGCCATTTTGTCCATGGTGATAAAGCCAGTTACCCCCACAATGTTCAACATGACTACAGAAAATACCAATAGAATCCCAATTTTGAATTTCACTTTCATATTCTTCATCTGCATTCCGCCTTCACATGATCTTACTAACTATCTACTTTTATCGGTAAGAAAGGCGAATAGTGTGATGATTTTTAAATAAAAACATGAATAAAATGTCGAAAAAAAGTTTCTGTTGTCAAATAATGCAACGAACGAAAACAAAAAAACGGACACTCGATCCGCTAATACTCCGAATCGTAGTGTCCGCCTAACAATAATCAATCGTACTTATTCACCCGATGAATAGTACCAATACAATATATCACCGTTCTCTAAAATGTAGCTGTCCGCGCTGATACTTGGATCAGCATCTCTATTCGTCTTATACTTCCATCCACTGCTAGGTCCGTCATCAAATTCGGACAAACCATCTATAGATTTCACGTATTTACTTCCAGCGTTCCCGGATGATACTACCTTATCGCCCAATTGACTAATCAATAAGCTATAAGCCGTTTCACCCTCTTTTAGCGATACTGTTGTACTGTTCAGAATCGTACCCTTCTTGTTATCCCCAACGACTGAAAGGGTAGCCGTAGCTTTAACAGGCGCAATAACATCTGATGCAATGTTTAGTGACTGAGTATAACGCGCCACACTAGGCACACTATCTTTAGCATATCCGGTAACAATGATCGTATAGGTATTCGCTGGTAGACCTTGGTCAAATGCAGCTACACCTTTAGCATTTGTGATCGCCTTCTGATCACCGATCAAGACCTGCACGCCAGCGGCTGGAGAAGTCACTGGGTCGGAAGTAAAGGTATCCTTATTCCACACCCATTTTTTCTGAGAAACTGTTACTGTGAAGGCTTCACCCGGCTTCGGCTGTGCAGAGGATACAACCGCAGTATCAACAACCTGTGTCGTTTCTCCGGCATAATATACAAGAACACGGTCGGATTCCTGTAATTCAAAAGCGTCCATACCCACACTTGGATAGATCCACTCACCGCTACGCCATACTACAAAGCTCCACCAGCCATCATAAAGGCCTTGAGTAACTCCATGAATGCCCGATACAAAATTACCATACGACGATTTCGTGATATCTACTTTAAAAACATTGGATAACCCCAATTGCTGCAAAGCTTCAAACGCATTGGAAGCCTTTAAAGTCCCCTCACCGATCATTCCTTGCGGACCCTCAACGGTAAGTGAAGCCGTTACATTCTTAGGAATTACCTTTAGGTCTTGAGTATATTTAGCAATCGATGGCGCTTTTCCTTCACGATAGCCTGTTACAGTCAGCTTGTAATCACCTGCTGGAACATTCCCTGAGAATAGCGCCTCGCCTTTAGCATTTGTTGTTACGATGCGATTTCCAATTTGGACCTGAACGCCAGAAGCTTTGGCAGTTACCGGGGAGGACGTATTCGTTACAGCGTCCCATTTCCATGTCTTACTAGTCACTACTACAGTAAAAGAATCGCCCTCTTTAAGGCTTGCTTTGGACACCGTTACCGAATCTACAAGTTTAGTATCATCTCCAGCATAATAAACCAGAACCTGATCTGAATCTTTAAGCGCAAAATCACTCATTCCAACATCAGGGTTGATCCATTGACCGTTACGGGATACGGCATACATCCATCCGTCATAGCCTCCGTAGCTTCCGGCGGGAATATTTCCAATTCCTGTAACATATGCACCGGAAGGATTCGTGATCGGCAAATTCGTCTGAAGAGCCAATTTGTCTAATGCACCAAGCACGTTGCTAGCATATCCATATCCCTGTGCTAAAGTACTCGTAGGACCCTCTACAGTAACAGGTGCATAGATTAAGGCATTCTGAACGGATGACTTAGAAAAATCGTATAACTTACTGTTACTGCCTTTATAGAGTAAATTGTAGGCTACAAGCGCCTGAAGGCCCTGCTCAGTAGCTAGAATATTACTGCTTCCGCCACGGCTATGAGCGAAGCTTCCGTCAGCTAGACGGTAGCTCAGCAGGTTACCGATCAGATTCACTTTATTCTTGGTATATTCTAATCCACTTGGATCTACACCGAAGGATGTGAGACCTAGAATAGCTTGTGCAGCGCTCTCAGCACTATCTCCGTAACCTCCATGACTATCCTGAGCATCAGATAGCCAAGATACGGCTTGTAGCCCTGCTGTGTAAGCCTCTGGATTACGCTTATGTGCCGCTAAAGCGGTCAAAGCTATCGCTGTAATATCTGGCTCACTAGCGCCTGTCGTTAAGGCAAAGCCGCCATCTTGATTTTGCTTGGAGAGAATCTCAGCAATGAGCTTATCCGCTGTCCATTTCGCGTTATATGGAATGTTATATTTACCAGAGTCCAGTGCGAGCAAAGCATATACTGGATGATTAAGTGTCTGTCCACTGATTTTGTCATGGTTATAGATCTTCTCTATTAAGTTATAGCCAGATGTTGTTCCGCTTCCAGCAAAGTTGGTAGGATCAGCACCTACCGCTCTTACTGCGAGTACGATTCTCGCATAATCCGTTACGTTCGCGAAATTCCCCTCTGCATCTTTCACCTTTTTCTCAAGAGCAAGACGGTAACCTGCTGGCAGTTTGTATCCCGCTTGAGCCAGCCCAATCGCTTGCCAATCCGACTGCACGCCACCCTTTAGAATAAATTCTGCAGCTGTATAGGTCGCATCCGCAACATTAATTCGCTCCGCCGGAGCAGCTGCATCGCTAGATTCATCTAGTCCGGTGTTAACACCTGCCTCTGCGAAGATGGTTCCTGCCGGAGCAAGGGATGTTCCTAAAATTGAAATGACCATGAATATGGCCAGTCCAAGTACAAAAAACTTGGAGGTGACTATTTTCTTCATTGTTCAACCTCTTTCTATAAAGGAATGGATACTACATAAAATAAGAGCGCACAACATAAAGACCGCCCCTATAAAGGGCGGTATAACCTTATTTTCATAATCATATCTATTAATACATAGCATGTCTATAGAAAAGCTTTGTATGAGTAACAAAAAAAGAACAGCAGAACCAACCTTTCGGTATTGTCCTGCTGTTCAGAAATTCCTTTATTCAGCTGTTCCTTCCGGACTTGCAGTAGGAGAAGGTTCAGCACTTGAATTAACACCCAGTGTATCCTTTGGAGCGGGATCTACAATCAATGTAAATCTTCCCGCCTTGATCATACTTTTCTCTACGATGGTCGCTCCCGGTTCTAAGGTAACCTCCACCTGATAGGATGGCTGTACCCCTTCTGTGACAGCTGTCGCAGATGGATCAACTGTGTTATTCTCCGCATCAGATGAAGGTGTTGGAGACGGTGTGGCATCGGCTCCTGCGTTAGCAGCGTCCGCACCTTCAGCCGTTTCAGAAGTAGTGCCTGTGGCAACCGCTGACGGAACTGGACAAGTTCCATGGCTAGCAGCGACTTTAAAGCTCTTATCCACCACATTGGATGAAGTCATCAGACTAATCTCCGTCGGATTAAATTGCACACAATCATCAGCTTTGGCAAACATGAACACCAGTATGCTGCTCCCCTTATCTCCTTCAACGCTCTGATCCTTCAAGTATACTGAAGCCGGAGGGAGCTCATTGCCTGCACTCTGAACGGGTGTCGGCTCAGGGCTTGTCCCCGGCAGAGCTGTCTTTGAATCATCCGGACGCAGCATACTGAATACGATAATTGCGATAATTACTAGAATGCCCGTGATGGAACCGGAGATCAGAAGTCGAAATCGACTGCGGCTGATCCAGCGCGCCAGCGGGGAAGCGAGCAGGGAGCGAGCTTCATTGTACACATTTTGAAGAGCAGGCCGTGCTGTAGCAACATAGCTTTTACGGAACTCACGATTCTTGAAGGCTTCGCGGTCACTGCTCTGGAAATACTTCAGAATCGCCCGGCGGTAACCCGGATAAAGCTTTTTATTCGATATCGTAAATAAAGAATTTCCTTGAGACCATGCAAAGAATCGATAGATAACATCCTTATCGGTACCGGCTTTATGCTTTACTAATTCCAAGAGTGCGTCATAATCCAGTGGACCACCCTCGCGCTGGCTGGTGTAGTAGAAAGCTAGAGGCAGACGTTCAAAAGGCTCTAGCACTCGAGCTTCCTTCAGTAAACGGCGACCGAGCAGTTGTACATCATCCAATTCCTTAGGAGATAAGCCTGCAAAAATCTCTTCATTCGGCTTCTCTTCACCAAACCAGCGATAAGCAGCGCGGAGTGCATTTTCTTTCTGCTTGCTAATTCTATCTAGTGGCGGCTGCCAATTCACGACATTGCCATAACGTAAGAAAACAACCTCCAGTAAGTCCTCCTGCGTCATTTCAGTAAGGGACAGCCGGTTCAGCAAGAATCTGTCTGCAGATGCTGCCAGATCCTGCATGAGCGAGAGTACTTTAGGAGATACGCCTGTCCCTCTACGTCGATCTTTTTCCGCTTTATCTACAGTGCCATGAAGTTCCGCCACCGCAGCAACCGGATCAGTTTCCAGTTGTAGCTTTTCTAGCAAGTAATCCCTTACTGCATCCTGAGCAAAAGGTTGCTCTAATGCAGCCGGTAGAAAACGGCCCCAATGGAGTACGAAATTCAAAATATCCACAGATCTAGATGCAGCAACTAGTCTTGATTCCATATAAGGCTCTAATAGCTGCTTACGGAAATACGATTCAGACATTACCCGTTGAAAAAAAGCAACACTTAGCTCATCATTACTCTCAATAATACCGTAAGCTGCATTGAGAACATCTTTGCGTCCCGCTTCCACGCTATGAAGCATACCATTAATGAAATAATCAACGATTCTGACTTTGTAATTATGATCCTTGAGCACAAAATAATCCTTAAAGCACTCCATAATTGCAGGATCCGGGACATTCCTTTGCCGGACTAAATCAAATTCTCTGTCGAACCGCTCCAAGAAAATATCATTCAGTCGGATTCTGGAATGAATCGCACCCTCCGCTTTAAGATAAGAGAGCAAACCACTCAGCACCGCGCTCTTGTTCTCTGTATATAAGTGCTCATTCCCCTGCTCAATCTCATAAAATACGGCTAACTCATTATAGAGAGCGAGCGATAGTTTATGCTCAGGACTTTCTCCACGCAGGATCTGATCGGCAAAACTTACAAAATCGTCGAGATCCCCTGGATTCAGAAGTAAAAGCTTCCAAGCCAGATCAGCATACGGCTGACGGGACTCGCCAAAATCTACATTCCCCATCCGACCTGAAACCAAATCGAATGTGAAGTCCTTCTCGATGCTGCGATCACCGGGACGGAGCGAACCTTTTTCTACAAAGCTAAGATGAATATATTTACGGCTTTGCGGCTCGTTCGCATACGTAATCACGCCTAATCTGCGGCGGAATTCATACGGCAGTACGCTATATAAAATTTCTGTAAGCTCCACCGCACGTGCGGACACCTCTGTAATTGGTACATTTAGAGCGATATAGATTTTTTTCTTACCTGCCACAGAGAGCATCACCGCTTGCAGCAATGCCTTAAATATCCCTTCATTAATCCCTAACAAGCGTAAACCCGCTATAGGATCAGGGCGACGATCCGTACGTATAACTGGAATAGCTGACAGCTCCGGCAAGGTTCCGCCCAGCTCTCCTTCATAACTGTTTGCGAAATCAGCATGCAGATAGTCCCCGTAGTTCTGAATAATCTCCTCTGAACGTGAGGCAGGAACTATAAAGTTATGTGCAAAAAAAGCGCTGCGCTGGCCCGTAAAATCCGTTGCTTGATATCGACTCGTCCCAATAACCGTGTCGCCATTCTCTGCATGGAACAGGTGCAGCGCACTAGGATATAGAGACTCATCCTTCTCCCCACGCGCGGCCAGCTCTGCTGGAGCATCGTAGAGACAGAAGGGATGCAGTGTTTTTTTGATAAAATTATTGTCCAGACTGTCCGATTTCGCTACTGTATCAAAACCTTCAGTGGCACGAAATAATCCGCGGCGTTCGCGGGTATACATTTGTTGGGCGATCTTAGACCCTGAGAAAACATTCACGGGCCGTCGCTCCCCTCAATATACTTCAGCTTATGCAGCAGCCAAATAAATGGCTCGTCTACACGAATCGGGCTTACTACACCCTCAATCTTCTGATTCACAGGATTACTGCCCAACGCAGATACTGCAAAATAGCCCGTATTTGAGAAGTACACATCCATCGTATCTTTAAAAGGTCTGTCCACCTTACCAATAAATCTGCGGATTTCTCCGTCGATGTTATGGAATTCATCCATATTCAATGTTTTGCGATGGACATAGTTATTGAACACATTACTGTTGGACTTGATGTAATCGCCATCCTCATCCTTCAGTGAATGCAGCATATCACTTTTCGCAAGAACGACTGCTGTTGGAATGTCAGTTTTGCTCTTTTCCTGATAAGCGATAAAATCACCGAACATCGTCAGCACAACATCACGCGGCTCGTCATATTGCGAGACCCATTCGCCCGGGCGATCACCGATGTTAATATGAATCTTCTCACGGATCGAACGGATTTGCAGCGGATCGACCATAAACAGAATACCGGCAGAGTTCTTAATATGTTGACCGTGTAGTCCGAGATAATCCTGATCCACCATGCCCTCACCCGCTACATCAAAGAACACAAGTGTCAGCGGCGGCTTTTCTTCATCCTTAAAAACAAATTGAAAGATAAACGGCTCCTGCATTTTCTCCTTCTGTGTGGAAGCTAGCAGATCCCCGCGTTCAAACAGCGGTTCTTCATAGAGCGTACGGAACTTACGGCTAATCTCCGCGTTGAGCGGCATACAAGCGGCATCGAAATGACCTGCTGTCGTATGCTGCAAGGTATGAATCAGCGCGGTCATGTATACCGACTTCCCGACTTGGGAAGCTCCGATAATCGAGATAATGTTACTTGGAACCTTACCTGCAGTCACAGGCAGCTCGTTATGGCAGGATGGACATAGCCGTCTGCGTGTAAGCACTCCATAACGATCCGTAAGCCCTGTTAACACATGATCGGTATAATGATGGTATTCTTCTGGAATATCCGCCGGATTAATGATTGCTTCTATGTCATCCACCGTATCGAGCCCAAAGCGCTCACGGTATTTATTCAAGGCATCATCCTCGCCCAGCGCGTAATTCTCATCGTCCTCTCGGCTATGCATAGCCCGAAAGACTACATCCTCCGGAGAGAACTTAGTGAAGCAATACGGACACACAATATCATAAAAAAGCGGCCTTGGCTCCGGCTGATTCTTTTTCATAAAACGGCTAAAAAAAGACATCTACTCATCCTCCCAAAAGTTGTATCTGCGTATCTTGCTATGGACAGGCATTGTCCAACCCTCGCTTGTACGCATAGACTGATCTTACTCCGGCACCAGCTCGTAATAAAGCCCATACTTAGGACCGTCGGTGAAAAAGATGCGTACAAAATCATCCTTACCGATCTCAATCGGCGGGAGTACATTGCGTCCAGGGGCGAAATCCTGTACAAAGGGAAAGAGAATACCATCCTCTTTCCCTGCCGGATGTCCTCCCCGTTTCTTAACATAACAGAGGACATCTCGAGCCACTGGAACTTCTGCCGT
Source organism: Paenibacillus sp. Marseille-Q9583 (assembly GCF_976954365.1). NCBI lineage: Bacteria > Bacillati > Bacillota > Bacilli > Caryophanales > Paenibacillaceae > Paenibacillus > Paenibacillus sp. Marseille-Q9583. Next base: position 55,870 of record NZ_CDRJTB010000002.1, on the reverse strand, counting down.
AATCGCCATATGTACGGTCTTTTGTTTTCCGAATAATCCTCTTTTTTGTTGAATGGAATAATAGATTCTGGCTTTGCCTGCACTGACCAGCACACGGTTCGCACCGTCACTTTGCCTCACCAGCAGCGTCTCTCCATTCTCAGCAAGGCGAGCGTATATGGTATAGGAGACTAGGCCGATCTCATCCAATCGATCACGGTATCCATTGTTAGATTTGTATTCCTCACGAGTGTAGAGCTTCATTCCGACCGGAGGAATATCCCCGGTGCCAATGGAAGCCTCTTCTGCGGAGGTCTTATGGATGTACACCGCCTGCACGCCGTCCGGCCAGCGCCATCTCAACGTACAGAACCGTTCATCCACTTGAGATGTCACATCCGTTATTACCAGAGCGGAAGCATTATCCTCGGCGTACCTCATCACTGTAAACCCCTTTCAACTACTAGAATCCTTTGCTATTCCGATTTCTCCGTCGATCAGGAAAACCTTCTGACGGTGGATTAGGAGCTGCATTATTTCTTCTATTACGGTAAATACGTCCTTCACCTACCGGAATGACACCTGTAAATAATGAGATGATTGCAGCCAATATAAGAACAGCAAGGAGGCGAATTAGGCCGTCAGTGAAATTGTGCCCGCTAAGTCCAAATTCCAGAATAAGCCCTGCGAACAACCCTGAGATTACGCCGCCAATCCCGAAGCTTTTTGCTAAATGACGGTTATCAAACATAATACCAAGACCGAGTCCAAGTGCAGCACCGATTAGCATCAGCGACAAAATACGAACTGCAGCATAGTATGGACTATCTGCCGTAGCATCACTACGCACCGTAAGCAATGTCCGATCTCCCAAACGATCATAGATTTGCTGGAATACATCACCCAAAAGAGCCGTATCTGTCACATCATAATAGTGACCGCCCGTTATTTTCGCAATATCCTGCAGCAACTGGGTACCGGCAGGATCCTGCATCCCCAGACCAATGGTATTTACGGCAATGCCACGATCTATATAGGTCTGTAATTCTCGTGAGGTGTCGAAATTACTCACTCCGTCCGACAGCAAGATGACCATAGCGCCTTGATTTTTTCTGCCGTCACTGTCTATCTCCTTAAGTGCTTCCGAGATCGCACCACTAATGTTCGTCCCACCCTCAGTTGGTTGCAGATTATCAATGGCAGTCAACACCTTCTCACGATTCTGCGAATCCGAGAGTGGTGTTAACGGCTGGACGACTACAGCTTCGTGGTTAAATGTCACTACCGATACCTGATTGTCATTGTCCATTCTCGCAATTAACGCCTTAGCGGCTGAATAACGGCTGTTATCAGGATCACTCTGCGCCATACTGCCAGAGTCATCGATAGCCATTACAACATTTTTAACTGGTTTAGCACCGCCAAAATTCAGCTCATAAACGAATTCTGTTAATGCTCCAACTCCAAGTGCAAGGACAATCATCAGAGGCAGGAGCTTCCAGGATAAACCTAGGTAGCGCTGCTTCCACGAGGCTCCGTTCAGCCGTGGCGAGATCATTTCTGCAAGCAGACAACCGATGCCGATACCGAGTGCTACTATGGCAAAATAAATGCCAACGAGCAAGATGGAAGGCAGATCGTTGTACCAGCTTAGCAGCCACTCGCCAAAAAGAAAGGCGACCCCGCCGCCGATCAGACTGAAGAAGAGCAGGAGCAGATTGATTTTTCTCTGCATCGTTATACTTCCTTTCCGGGAGAAACCTGAATTATACTCTTATGGCCTTAACATTGTTGGGGGTTATGTAGCCCGATTAACGGGCTGCCCGGATGTGTAATCATCCCCCAGATTGCACTTTGTGCAATAGAATGGAATAAAAGAAACATCTATTTCTATTCTATTGCATAATGTGCATTGGAAATAAGGAGAAATGTCCCTATTCCAGAAATCTACTTAAACTAATTGTATCAAATACAACAGAACTCTAATTAAAGGTTATATCCGATGAATCTATTGCACAAAGTGCAATAAAGAGACTCAAAGTGAGGGTACCCATCTATTACGCCATCAGCGCATCTCGGGAAGCTGCTCTTCACTCACCCCATGAAGCTGATAGCCATTCTGAGCATAGGTTTCATAATAAACCTTACCATTACGGTAATAGAGCAGGTCTTCTAGATGGAAACCACCCATCAGATTTAATTTCTCCACTCCGCTCCTGCGCTGTTCATGCACGAAGCCTAAGCGATAGATGCGGGTCGTCTCATCCACACCAAATGCATAGCGCAGGAATTCAGATGCGCTGTCTCCGAAGAAATATTTTTCCTCATGACGATGCTCTTGTGTGTATTCGAACAGACGAACATTGATCGTCGCGCTATCCTCCAGATTATGGTACAGACGCTTGAACAACTCTTCCTTGGATAGAACCTGACGGTTCTCATAAGCAGCCGCAACATTTGCACGCCGCAGCAATTCTTCTTCGAAAGATAGAGCAAACGGATCAGCCGTTAATATTTCCCGCTGACAAATGCCAATCAAACGCTCCGCTACCGCTTCTTTGCCTTGCTCTAAAAGCTTAGAAATGCTACCCATGTACTTGTCACTAAAGAATATTCCTGACCCACGCCGGGTCTCGATCTCTTTCATTACTTCTTCTGTGACAACTCGATAGTATTCCATCACGTTCTGGCCAGTCGTTTCGTTCGTCCGCCCAACGCTGTCCATCACAGTAATACGTAACTCTTCTTCGAGCGTCTCCATAGCTTTCACACGGGCCACACATTCCACGTGAAGCTGCTCAAGCGCAGATTCCAAACGACTGCATAGCGCAAGCTCACTTTCCATACATAATAGCTCATATTTTTTGCCATATACCGCAGAGAATAAGTAATAAATGAAGTTGCGTACCGTCCGTTTGTCAAAAAGCGGCACACGCTGGAACGGTTGGCGCTCCACACTTTCCGCATAAAGATCCTCAAGCTCATCCTGTGCAGAGACAAGTGCTGAACGCAATCCTGTCATATGCTGACGCAAAGCATGCAGCACACTGCCACCCTCATCGCGATCAGCTGTCCACTCCGCAAGCTGATAGAATGTTACTGCTGGCGTAGCTGTTTCCTGTGCCGCCAATAGGGTGCGCCATCCACGAAGAGGATGAATACCCTCTACTCTCCGGTTAGACTCTGCGACAAAATTATTACGGAAATAAGCTTCGCCCCCATCACCGAACAGCTGCTGTTCAGCTTCACGAAGTGATAACTGCTTCAGCTCATTGTAGGACGGACGTCCATGGCTCATTAGCCCCGTCATTTCACTAAGGCCGTCTTTCTCCGGGACTAGCTGCGCCCTATGCTCCCGCAAACGGTCAGGATCCAGCCCTAATAGAGATTGACGCTCGCGCATAGTCCATGGACTACCCTCACGCATATCCGCTGCAAGACGCCGGAAGGCGTGATACAGCACGGCCAAGGCAATTTGGACATTAGGCCTTCTCACGCCAGAAAAGCCTGCGGAGGCGTAGCCTTGTCTTCCTGTGCTACCTCTAATACCGCTTTTGAAGGTCATATTGTTATAACCACCGTGTCCTGTAGCTTGATCAGAAGTCGGGCGGACACGATTCTTAAGTAGGCTAATATGGGAGATGATCTCATAGTTATCATCCATGCCGTGAGCCGACATCATGCCGCGCTCATTCTTATCGGAGAGCAGATACACAAGGTCAAATAAAGCGGAAGGACCATGACTCACTGGAATCGACAGACCATCCTCGGTTACAAGCAGCGGTGCATTAAACGTATAGTCCGTAGCTTGCATTCTGTCCAATTCACGCAGAAAAGCCAGCCCTACTGAGCTGGAATATCCAAAATTATCCCCTTGCTCCCGCTCATTGATTAAAGCGTAGAGATCCGTCTGTACCGACTTAAAGGACTGGCTGAGTATTGCTCGAGTCAGCAGTGTAATTTCTGGCAACAATACATTAAGCGGGTCATCGACCCGCGTAATGATAGAGAGATGGATCACGTCAAAAGATGAATATAGCCGTCCATAATCCGCTATACTGTTGCTCAGCCGCCGAATAACTTTATTCATTTCAGCAAGATAACGTGTATCCTCATGAAACTTGCGGTAAAGTTCATGACGCACAGTGCGTGGATCTGACCCTGCCATATCCGGCAAGGCCATGGCCAGCACCCGTTCTTTTCCACCTGCATCAGAGCCCTTCTTACTTCTGTCTGTGTCCTCACTCTTCGTGCCTGACACAGCATGTAATGCCATAACACCGCCGGCGTTATCCCATTTTCGTTCGCAGCTATCCAGCACCGGACCGATGGCCGGAGCAACCTTGTCGCCTACGAACAGAAACAGGGCAGGGTAATGGATGCTGCTGCGTCCATCCCCTTTACTGCGCTGTGCCTCTTCCTGTACCGCATATTGTTCACCATAAGATAATGCCAGTGTTTTGATCATAGGCCTATTTCAACTTTCTGCGGATGCTGCCGAGTTTGCTAGTCATACTCTTGTAGAAGCTATACATCTCATCGCCGCTCTCATACTCTACCCGTTCATACTCCAAGCTGTCGCGTGCTTCAAGGAAGGATACATACAGCCCTTCCAGCTTATAGAGCAATGGGGTTACGTCTTCAGCGGCAGTCATTTCACTCGCACGACGAGCTGCCTTACGCAGCAGAACGCTGCGGCTCTTCTCATCCAGCTCCCGGAAATGACGGTACACGGCATATTCCACGTAGCTACGTTCTTTCATCAAGTTGGCAAACGGCTCCCAAGCGTCCTCTTCTTCATCACGATCATAAACGTAGAGTGCGCCTTTCTTGATAATGCTGTCCGTGTACAACGCCTCGATAAATTGATCCATCCACTTGTCTTCGTCCAGATATTGATGGAGCAGGCCTTCAAGCTCCGTTGCTTTTGCAGTCAGTTCAGCATATTTGGCTAGCTCAACACGAACTCGAGAAATCAATTGCGGTGAACGAATTAGATTCTCCTGTGCCATATCTTTGTTAATGCTCCCAAAAATATCTTTAATGCCTTCGCGTTCCAAGCCCTTCTCGCGCAGATTCTTAAGTTCATCAGCCGCCTTCTTCACTTCTCCGAGATTCGGACGTGAAGAATTTAACTGCATATCAAATCCACTCAATAGAGCATCCATATCAAATGGTTTCGTGAACACAACGGAGTATCTGTTGCTTGTGTTCTCGTCTACACCTTTTTCGATGATCACTCCGCTTGCCAACGCTTTTGCAAAGTCTGCACGCACACGTGCGTTATAATCACGTACACGAGAATTGACGTAGGTGTCACCCCATGATTTTTCCGGAATCGGAGAAGGCAGATACGTCCAGTTGTTCTTATCCGTCATCACCAGATGGCGGCCGATCCCTTCCTTATCGAGAATGGTCCGCTCATAGTTCTCTTCAAACACCCGCAGCGGCGTGTATACGAAGAGTGGCACACCGTTGCGGGTGTTAAGCCAGAAAATACGGTTTTTCACTTGGCTTTCTTTGATCGTAAATTGCGACTTGCCAAGCGCATTATTCTGATAATTACGAATCCCTTTCAGGATGCCAGGTGCTTTAACAGGCACGGAAACGAAGCCCCATGATGGGAAATGCAAGCTGCCCGAGCTGTTGCTAAGGTGGAAGGTAGGCACAGCCTCTTCGTCCAATTTACCGGCAATAATCCGCTCTACGAACTTATCCAGCGGCTCTTCATGACCGAATTTCATCACAAGGAAATCTTCCATCGAACGGGTGATCAGATCCCCGAACTTATCACTAAGGAACTCTGAAATCGAGCGAACGATATCAATCTCCTGTTCCTTAACCCAACGTCCGGAATGCTTCAGCATTTCACGGGTGAAGTCGCGAATCAGGTCGTCGCCGTCCTTCTGATCCATCATTTTGGAGATCGTCGCCGAAATATCCGGCACGTTAACAATGTTCCAATAATAAGTTTTGTTTCCTTTATAATCCGCTTGCTCTTCACCATTGATAAGGATGTCCCCATTCTTGGCAAAAATCGAGCTAAGCGCACTAAGAATCTCCGTAAACACACCATAAATCCGGCTGTTTTCATCGTTTAAGAGCTCGTATAAGTCCTCATAAAATTGAATCATTTGCTCAGTACGTTCTACATCGGCATGCAGCCAATACTCATTGATTTTAGCGTCAATATAGGCATTTTTCTTCTTCTCTTTGGATACAAAAGCACTGCGTGCATCGCTCAGCTTCTCATCCGCACTGTCCTGCGCCGTCTCAATATCGCGTGGCAGACGCAGCAAGCTTTCACGTAAAGCCTCAATATAAGACTGAATCAGCTTCAAAATACAGAAGCCCTTCTCTGTGTACAGCAGGCGGGATACGTAGAACGGCCCTTGCTCTGGGTGCAGGAAGATGCGCTCCAGCTCTTCACTGAAACGTCCAACAATTTCGCCAGGCAGCTGCTTTTTCGATTTAATATATTCCTCACGGGCACGAGCCAGGAAGTTCTGCTCCAGCTCTGTATCCATACTTACCACTTGATTCTTGACTACATTGGCATGACTCAGACGTTCACTGTTCTCGTAGCCTGGCAACGGCTCAGGCACACGGGATTCAAAAGTTTTAATCATACTGTCTAGATCAATCCCAAGCTTACGTGCGAATTTCTCTACATCCTCTTGACCAGGCGCCTGCTGGAACATTTTTTCCATTTTATCAAACAAGCGGAAGGCCAGATAAGTCGTCATTTCCTCAATCGGAAGCACGGCAGACGAGGCGCCGATAATGTTGTACTCATAGTTCGCTGGATAAGTCTTGTTCATCTGCGCAATATTGGTGCGGATATTACTAATATAGTCATGAATAGCGAATTCTTCGCCAGACGCTTTTTCTTCACTCGCCATAAAGTTCGTGATGTTCTCAGCTGTTACGTTCATACAGTAATCATACGCATTCTCTAGCAGTTTACCTTCGGTATTCGTTGCAGAGATCAAATGGCATAAATTAAATGGAGCCAACGGTGAATTTACCGTCAAAATATTTCCGTATTGCTGCTGGAATCGCTCCCCGCGGCTGTCCACATTCATCCAGTAGTCCAGCTCTTTAAGCGCCGCATAACCGTTCTTGCGAATATATTCACGCGTGTGCTCGCTTAAACTTTTGTTAGACAGATTCACGTCCGGTGTAAATAGATAACCCAGTGTGTTCACACGGTCAATACCGGCTGATCCATAATCACGTTCAATAATACCGCGTACGATATAGGCAATATCAAGGAACGCTCCACTACCTGTCCCCCCTGATAGACCTGTCAAAAGGAAGACCATCAGCTTTTTGTTCGTGCCTACGGATAAGGTCTTGATCTTCTTATCAATCGCTCCTACAACCTGATTAATCTTGGTGAACAAGAGCAGGCGTCCAGCCTGCCGCACACCAGCGGCACCGTTCATACCATCTGTGATACTCAGCTCCGGTGACAGCCAATCCGTTATATACGAATCAAGGATACTGCGGTTCTGCAGCAATCCGCCGATTTCAGCATTCGCCAGCAATACAAATTCATTCTGTGGATCGAGTCCGATTCCTTTGTATTTCTTTCCGCGATCCTGTTCATTCGTTTCAAAAGCTAGAAACTCTACATTATCCGGCTTGTCCCGCTTCTTCTTCGATATTGGATCTTCCGGCAGCTTAAAGCGGCGGTTAATCTGATATTTAAGACGCAGCAGGGCATCAATGCCCGTGCCGCCTAGTCCAATAATCAGAATCGGATTATCAATCGTATCCACCCTGATCTTATCGCTGACAATCCCGCCGCCTAGTGATACATCCAATTGCTGTATATGCTCTCTTACTACTGGTTTCATATGCTTTATCCTCCTAAAAGTTTTGCGGAAGCTGTACTTCAGATTTCTTGCAAAACCAATTCTATACTAAATATTCGAGATAAATCGTCTTATCTACCGTGTGCAGGGACACTGAAACGCGGTCACCACTCTTCAGCTCAAGACCACGCGAGGCATCCGCAGCACGCCCGGATCTCTCTACAGTAATACCTTCTCCACTGCGTAACAGCAATCGGTCATTCTTAGCTGGTGTGAAAATAATGCTCTCGCTTTCCTTCAGCTCAGGCGCTAATTGCAGCAGCTGATGAAGGGTGAACTTGCCTCTGAATCCAGCAAGTTTCTTATATTGTGGGTAGGTCTTCTCACCCGTATTGCCGTCTTTAACCTCAATTACCAGCTGTCCAACAAAACCACGTGCCGATTTCTTATTCAGCACATACCATGCGGCAGCGGCTGCCAACACCAGAAGAATACCACCAATAATATAATACAAGGTATTGGACGAAGCTTTTTTCAGAGGTTCTTCTTTGCCCGTTCCTGTCGAAGGACTGGTAGTTGCAGCGCCACCTGCCTTCGCGCTGATTTTTACAGGAGCACTTTCACGATAGAAACTGCTTTCCTCTGCACGAACCTTCAGCTCATAGTCATGGCTTTCTTTTACCTCGAAGGTGCCCTTAAAAACATCCCCGGAGTTATCCAGTTCGATTTCCTGTACATCACCTGTATCGATATCTGTAGCAAGCAGTACCGCCTTCATATCTTGATACAAACTACTGAGCGTTACCTGAGTACCATTGCTGAACAGGTGAGAGGTAATATCAATTTTATCACCTTTTTTATAGGTTGCTGATGGCAAAGCATCGATCTTAAGCTCCAAATCGTAGTTAAAAACTAGATTAATATCAATTTTATCCTTTGGCACACCTTTGACCTGAAGCTTCCAATCTCCTTCTTGCGGTGACAACAGCTTGATCAAGCTATAAGTAGAAGACTTCGACAGCACAACATCCTTGGACGGGATGGCGACAGCATTTCCTGAAGGATCAGTTAGCTTCGCGGTCACAGGCTGTGACGACATAATTGAGATATTGGCTTCCAAAACACTGCCGTTAGGCACGTTGACGGTCACATCCTGATAATCCCCATTTGCAGTGATCGACTGCACAGGTACTACCTTTAGCTTCAGATGACTCGCAAAAATTTCACTAAGTATTTGAGGAAGATCATCTGCGGAGTCCGTCGAAAATGCTTTACCACCTGTCTCAGTGGACAGATCAGCGAGTTTCTGTTTATTCAGCTTGCCGTCTGCGTTAAGACCAATCGTATAAATGGGATAGCCATTCTTTTTAGCGACTTCCACGGCTGCATTCAGTTCTTTATCCGATTCGCTTTGCGTCCGGCCTGATGATTTGTTGAAATCGTTATTGCCGTCAGCTAGCATTACGATGATTGGCTCATGTTTCGGATCGCTACCATTCTGGAGCACCTTCACAGCTTCTTCCACACCGACAGCAATGTCGGTATAAGCTCCACGGTCCAGTCCATCAATAAAATCCTTCAAATCCTGTTTATCTGTCTCTGAATTAATTTCCAGCAGGGCCTTCTCCCGCTGCACTTTGTCGGTATAGGCAACAATACCTACTTTATCACCTTGGGTAGATAGCATATCTATGAACATTTTCATCGCTTCGTTCGCGACCTTGTTCTTGTCACTAGTCTTCATGGAGTTACTGACATCGATAAGAAGCACCGCATCAATGTGAGATTGCGCCGATGTTGCCGCATAGGCCTGAACCGCTCCAAATGGTGAAGCAGCAAGACATAGCGCCAGCAGTAATGCCGGGAAGATACGTTGAATAAATGTCTTAGTTGTTCTGTTACTTTGATATTTACGAAGCATAAATAGGGCTCCTCTTGTGTTATATTAGGCACATATGACAGGTTCAGCACTATCGCTAAAATCTGTAAATAGTATGCCATTATGATATAATTAAACCTTGTAAACTTCAACTTTAGGACCGCCGGACCAAAGTAGCAATGATGCATAGAGTGATCATTCTATGAGCCATCCAGACTGCGAGGCGTCTATGAGAAAGGACTGTTCCATGATTTCATACGTCATTCTTGGGATTACGTTCCTAATTGTCGTAATTCAGATTTCCATCTATGCTGCACGCCAACGTAAACCACTAACTCGAGATGATATTAACGACCGCCTACTGGCCGCTTTGAACGGAGGCGATAAAGGCCGTGAATAAGAAAAGACCTGTTACCTTTCGCCCTTTCAAGGCTCCTCGTTACGCTTATGACAAGCTGCGCATTTGTCGCCACTGCGGACAATACACCGCTCTCGGTGAAGATCGATGCACCAAATGCGCTAAAGACTCACTTATTACTGTAGAGAAGCAAGCTGCATCCATTGCAGGAAGAAAAATGCATACGCGCCTTCTATTCATCTTACTGCTTACACTAGCTTCCGTCTATTTTGGGAATAGCATAGAGCAGATGATGTTATGCGGTGCCGGAGGGATTCTCCTCGCTGGACTATTGTACTATACGCAGCGAAAAGCACGGCAGAACGAGAATCTCCGTTCTCTTAACGAGCTACTTGGACGAGGAATTGGCATCATCAAAGAGGGACTGGAGATCAATCGTCAGGAGGCTGTCTCCGTACTCCGTGAGGATGATGTGCTTGCCTACGAGAAGCTACGCGAACTCTCCATCCTGCTTCGTGGTGACAGGATCGCACGGCAGCGTATCGCCTTGCTGCATGGATTTTTGCTTCGCAAGGATATGGATCTAGAACTGGAGCAGCTTCTTCTTAAGGATTTCGAGCCGCTACTAGCCGAATATATCGGCGAAATCGCTAAAGTCCGTCCTGATCTGATCAAAGATCGTACACTGCGATACGTAAAGAACTATGAAGTAGAAATTCGTCATATGAATAATGGTATGACCATCCTTACGGGAGTTGCCGGAGCTGCAGTAAGAATGAAGCGTTATGCCCTGCTCTACTCCAGTATGATCGGCCGATACGTGCAAGATCTGCCTAAAGATCGCTTTATGCGGTTATCCAAACTCATTGCTGCGAATCCCCATGAACCGTGGAACGGCTTGGACCAAAGAGTAGCAGACATTCGTGAAGCCAAATACCGCTGGGACCCCGAAGTTCAATAGACATTCTTATATTTCAAGAAGAAACGGCATTGGCATCTTATTGATGGCAATTGTTTCTCGGTGAAATATAAGGATAAAGAATAAAGTGAAGCTATGGTTTCTTATATTTCAAGAAGAAACGGCATTGGCATCTGTTATGGATGACAATCGTTTCTCGGTGAAATATAAGAATAAAGAATGATGTGAAGCTATGGTTTCTTATATTTTGAAAAAAGAGGCTACTCTATATGACGTTCAAACAATTAATAACCCTGCGAAACTTTATGATCATTTTGTGTATAAGCATGTTTGTGATGCTTGGACAGAAGGTTTTTCTCATCGCCGACAAAATACAAATAACCAAGGAAGCCGACCGTCTCTATGCTGCTGGCGATCTGATAAGTGCAGAGAATCAGTATCGCCTAGCGGCGGCAAACCATTCCATTCTTTATATGGAAGAAAAGGTTGCGAAGCGACTTGATGATCTGTCACCAATCACGGCCATCCGCCAAGGTTTGAATGCCTTGGTATCTTCCGCTAAAGCACAAGCTGTGACTAAAGATTTCACCGGATTTATGAAAAGTTATGATACTCTCCTCAGCTTAAAAGCTACATATATGAAGCCCGGTGGTCCTTATGAATCCTATTATCGCCAGTTATCGACCGATTCAGGCATTTCTGACCAGTTCACAACCTACTTCCGAGAATTTAAGGAGCAGTTTCTTACCGAACTTGCTCAGAGCCAAGTTGGAAACAAGAGTGAAGAAGACACTTTTAAATGGAATCTGTTGCAGATTCCCGATGCTTATTACGGAAGCGCTGCATCCAAGGAGGAGTTGCTAGCCTCCAAGTTCAAAAGTCATGATACAGCTAAACTAAAAGCCTTAGCAGGCACAGGAAACTTTACAGGCATGCTGGAGAGCACCCTCACCATGATGAATGCTTACAGCCAGCATAGTTACGAAGCGCCATGGGTACTTGGGCAGGCAGAAAGTAGCGGAAAGATCATCCTGAACAAAGATCTAGAGAGCGATAACATCACCGCCTTTGCTGGGCATGCTGTTGCTTATCGTAATTTTGCAGGATCGGCAGGGATCACCTCATCCAAAGTACTAACCATAGTAGATACTAGTAAAGCTAAACTACTTAAAAATGCCAAGCGCATGACCAGTAAAGGTCAATATGCTGAAGCTATTCAGCTATACAGTGATCTTGCTCCGCTAGAGGATACTTCTTCAATCATTGCCGCTACAAGATTGGCTTGGAATATTGCCGAGCCTGTACGCCTCCTTCCGGGCGGTGAAGAGCAAGGCAGATATGGGAACGTCATCTCCAGCAAGGGACTACACGATAAGAAGGTCATTGTGGCTGGAACGGATAGCAATGGTGTCCTCTATTATGCAGCAATGAATAGCGACGAAAGTGTCATTACTTTAACTGGAAATATTTTACCGAAATTCGAGAGTCTGCGCAGTCTAACTTTTAATGACCAGCTTACTGCCTCTTCAGGTTCTGGTGCCCCCGTGGTTCTGGCTGAATCTGAGGTCGAAGGTGGACGTACCCTTTTTACAGCGTATGAAATAAAATCGGATGGTATTTCGCAGTTGTTTTCAATGTCTGGAGATAGCTACGAACTGCAGTCCGATAATTCCTTACTCGTATCTAACGCGGATCTCGGAGACGGTGTCGTTGGACAGACGGCACGTTATCGTAAAGCAGATGGCAGCTATCAATTTGCTGAGATTGTTCAGGAGTATGCAGTAATTTCAGCTTCCGATGTAACGTTTCATCCTTTTAAAAAGGTATCTTTTCACTGTGAAATCGTCGCAGATAACTTCGGTAATATGCTTGCTTACTCGAATGGGGTTTATATTTTGCTTCAAGGAGACTTGGGTTCCGTTACAGGTAACGCGTTAGTTAGTGGTCAATATCAGAACGGTTATCAGCTTGTTGGAACGGACATGGGAGAGCAATATGTGCCTGTGTTTGTCGTGGAATCCGTGGGTAGTATGAGTTTTGGACAGTAGAATATATGAGATAACTGCTTAGTCGAATTGTGAGATCGCTCATCGTGACGAATGAGAAACTTTATATATACATGAACCTAGGATCACCATGTCCGCTTAGTTTTTTTGGCCAAGGGGTGTCGGTAGCCCGTCTATACTTGTGGTGTTCTTCTCTTGTCTATATTCTTTCAGACCTGCTTCGCCCTTTTGGATAGACCAACGTTGTAACGTATCTCGCTCACCATCATAACTCATGAATGGGACTGAAAATCCGCAGGAAGTCTGTACCTTATGAACATCAATTAAAATGATCTGTCTAGCTCCAGGCAGAGGTGTAAAAATAGGGTACAGTGCTTCCCATTCTGATGAACTAGGCAGGATTACTGTCCCTGTTCCATACAGTCTCAGAATGTTCGGCGGTCCTTCAAACGCACAAAACATAACCGTCACTCTTCCATTTTCCAGCAGATGTGCGCTCGTCTCATTGCCACTACCGGTCATATCGAGATAAGCTACTTGATTAGGAGACAAAATCCGCAAGCAATCATGACCCTTAGGTGAAAGATTAACATGCCCCTCTTCAGAAAGCGGCGCCGACCCTACGAAAAAAAGATGCTGCCGAAGAATAAACTCCTGATGTGCAGGTAATATAGCCGTGAATTGTTTTCCCATTTGGTGTTCTCCGTTTCGTTTTGGTTTGGTTTGTGTGTGATTTGTTTGATGGGACTGTCATGCTCCATCGAACATATTAAATATACTAGCTACTTCAACTACACTTCCTTAGTTCAACTCCATCAAAATTCATCCACTTCATTCACTCAACAAGTTTTTCATTACACTCTACTTGCTCCATCTCCTTCCAATCGGTTTGAAGCATCATTAGGGTGAATGAGGAGTACTTTTACCCCTCTTTCTTGCTAATTTGGCTCTTTGCGGTAAATGTAGGGTGTTTTTACCCCTCTTTCTTGCTATTTGGGCTCTTTGGGGTAAATGTAGGGTATTTTTACCCTTCTTTCTTGCTTTTTGGGCTCTTTGGGGCAAATGTAGGGTGTTTTTACCCCTCTTTCTTGCTTTTTGAGCTCTTTGGGGCAAATGTAGGGTATTTTTACTCCTCTTTCTTGCTAATTTGGCTCTTTGCGGTAAATGTAGGGTATTTTTACCCCTCTTTCTTGCTAATTTGGCTCTTTGCGGTAAATGTAGGGTATTTTTACCCCTCTTTCTTGCTTTTTGAGCTCTTTGGGGCAAATGTAGGGTATTTTTACCCCTCTTTCTTGCTATTTGGGCTCTTTGGGGTAAATGTAGGGCATTTCTGCCCTTGAAGATTGCTACCTCGGCTAGACGCAGCTAATGTGGGAGATTTTCACCATTCTGTTGCACCACTTCGGCCTAACACTGCGAATGGTACGAAATTTTTACCGTTTACTGGTTAACAACACATCCGCATTTAAATATGAAGCGTATTTACTCATTCCTTCTATTGATATATATTCGTTTTAATCGTTGAGTAACCCTTCACCCTCACCCAAGGGATTCAGCTCATCACCAAAAAAAGGAACTGCCTCTCGGCAGCCCCCAAATCCCCACGAAACATTTCTTTTAGCTAAAGTATCCTTCACCAGATCTACTCAATCGCAATATAAATCTCAACCTGCGTGTTAGCAGGATCAAAATTCCGCGAATCGTAAATTTCAAAATCGCCCGTATAAGTTCTTACCTCTGTAGAGCCCTTAAAATAAGCCCAAATCTCCCCCCATGCTTGCGAAACCACTTCAAATACCGGACCTTTTTTCGTCGTAAAAACCATATACTTGCTCTCCGGAACAGCCGCACTCACGATGCCGCTATCCGCTAAATATCTCTCCCCAGCGACTTCATGCCCAATCACAACGGTATAAGCTCCTGACGCATCACTCTCATAATCTGTATACAAGGCATAGATATACTCAGGTTTAACCGTATCCATCTGCCCCGCAATATTACTTTGAAAATACGTTTCCCACAGCCGCGATAACCCCCCATCGGGACCCATTTCTACTTCATTTGTCGTACGTATGCTAACCCCAGCCAATGTCATCTTCGGTTTTTGTGCAAAATAAGTATTCATCATTCTCCCTCATTTCCTGTAATTGAGTTCAGTATACACAAGGGAAGTGGACATCTGTCTGTCCAGTTAGAGCAGAATTATCGATTTAGGTTATAAAAGCATCAATGGGGTAATTAATAGTATGGAACTACACTCGAAGGGAATGACTCAGCATGTCAAAAATTAAATTAGCCGTCATCTACTACAGTGCCACAGGAACTAACTACCAGCTAGCACAATGGGCCGCGGAAAGCGCCGAGAAAGCGGGAGCTGAGGTAAAGCTGCTGAAGGTGCAGGAACTGGTTCCCGAGGATAAAATCGCGGCCAATCCGGCCATGAAAGCTCTGGCTGAGAAGACAAAAGATATCCCCGTTGCAACACCTGATGATATTGTGGAGGCCGATGCGATTATTTTCAGTTCTCCAACCCGTTACGGTAACATTGCTTCTCAAATGAAGCAGTTCATTGATACAACCGGAGGGATTTGGGGCAAAGGACTCACGGTAAACAAAGTCGTCAGCGCCATGAGCTCAGCACAGAATCCACATGGCGGACAGGAAGCAACGATCTTGGCACTCTACACATCGATGTATCACTGGGGAGCGATTGTCGCAGCTCCAGGCTACACAGATCCCGTCACATTTGGAGCGGGAGGCAACCCGTACGGAACAAGCGTCAGTGTAGATGGAGACGGTAAAATGATCGAAGAGCAGGATCGGATCCGTGATGCTGTTTTTCATCAAGCGAAGCGCACCGTTGAAGTGGCCGGCTGGGTCCAAGCAGGCAAAAGTAAAAACGCGAATAGTCAGAACTAGACTTCCACCTATCGTTCGATATAGCAAACACCCCTCGGAGCTACCTTTGTAGCGTGTAAAAACCGAGGGGTGTTGTTTATTTTATTTACTCTCCAGGATACTTAAGACCCCACTGCTCACGCACTTGATCCAGCAGTTTCAGAATCGCTAACGATTCATCCAATGTCATCACCGGACTCTCTGTAAGCTCTGCCTGAAGACAACGTCCTACTTCCTCCGCTTCAAAACAATATCCAATAGAAGCACGGTCATCCACAAAGCTCTCTACCTTCTCATCTCCTATATAAAGCGCAGCCGATTTCGGGTTCACTAATGTACCCTCTACAATAATACGGCCTTCTGTGCCAAACACATGCGCTTCCTCCAGCGTATTAAGACGAATACCACCGTTCAACGAAGCAGTTTTTCCATTGCCATAATTCAGCAGCATGGAGAAATGCTCGTCCACTCCAGTCTCACCAATATGCACCGTACTGGAGATAGATTCAGGATGAGGTCCAAACACCATCGAGGCAAAAGAAACCGGATAAATCCCAACATCCAGCAGCGCGCCTCCGCCCAGCTTCGGATTCAGCAATCTGCTTTCCGGATTCCAGTCGGTGCGAAATCCTAAGTCTGCCTTCACCAAGCGAACTTCACCGATTCTACCCTCGGCGATCCATTCTCTAACCTTCACAATCGCCGGGATGTAACGACTCCACATGGCCTCCATCAGGAACAGCTTATGATCTCTAGCGTAGGCCACTACTTCTTCCAATTCTCCGCTATTCACGGTAAAAGGCTTCTCACATAGGACGGCTTTGCCTGCACGTAGCGCCAATAATGCATTTTCTTTGTGAAAAGGATGTGGCGTTCCAATATATACCGCGTCTACATTCGGGTCATTTACCAATTCCTCATAAGTAGCATAAGCATGTGGTACTCCATGATCCCTCGCGAATTTATCTGCACTTTCCTGTGAACGCGAACCCACGGCATATGCCACGCCATTGCTGGCGTGAGCTAAATCAGTAACAAACTGATGGGCAATCCAGCCTGTACTGAGAATTCCCCATTTTACCTTGTAAGCGTTATCCATTTTCATTTGCATGTTCCTCCTAATCCTTCTGCTAAGTCTCTTTAATTCTATCAGACCATTCTAATAAATGTATAGGAACTGATGCCAGCAAACACCACTGTCACCACCAAAATAGCAATATTCCAGATCCTGCTCAAAGCTGCTGAATGCTCGTTAGAGCTCTGAATAAACGCTTTTTGCAAAAGGAACTGCAAGAGTTTCATGATTATAAATCCCAAACATCCAAGCCCGCTTTGCAAAATAACCTCCAGACTAGACTTACTTACAAATCTATCAGCCATGTTCCCATCGTAATGAATCGGGACCCTATCAGGCATTTTGGAATATAGGAATAAATAAATAGCTACAGGAATTAAGGCTACCACACCGCTTAAGATCATCATCAGTTTGGTTTTGGACAACATTAATAACCTCCTTATACGGAACAATAATCTCTAGTTATTCTCCTTCCACTTCAATCAAAAATATCCGTTCCTTAAATCCACCACGACGTTCAGCTTTCTCCGCACGAAGCTCCTCCAGCTCTGCGCTATTACTTCCATGGGTCTCCGCCAGCGCTTGAATTACTTCCAGCATGTCGGCAAGCTCCTCTAGAGCTTCTTCATTACTCACTGCCCGTAAATACTCCTCCGACTCTTCTTTCAATTTTTTACGTAGTTCAGTTATGTATTCTTTGGACTCTAATATTCTTGTTCTAAAGTCTTTACCTTGAGAAGCTATCAGGTTAGGGATTCCGTCACGCACTAGCTTTTCATATACGGGCACTTAAGTTCTTCCTTTCTATTTGATGTTCAGACTGCCTTCACACTTGATCTGACCCCACCATTAGCCGTACTACAAAAGGAATATCTGCAGGAGCAAAAGTGAACTGACCGAGTGCAATTGGAAACACCCACCTATATTCATCGTGATCGACAAGTTCAATTACACCTCCCAAATATCGGGCTTTCCAAGCAAACAGTCTGATCTCGACACTTCCATAGTTGTGCTCGTTCACGCCAAAGCTTTCATAGGGAAGGATTGTTATCCCCATCTCCTCCTGAAGCTCTCTTTGCAGACAATCTGCGATGCTTTCATCCTGCTCTATTTTGCCGCCAGGAAATTCCCACAGACCTGCCTGAGATTTACCTTGCCTGCGCCGAGCAATAAGAATCTGTCCTTCTTCATTATGTATAATCGCTGCCGCCACCTGGATCACAAGGAACACCTCCTTTATTGCTATACATTAGACAGATACTTCTATTAAAACATACATTTCATTCCAAACCAAAGAGACTCTCCCAAAAGCTATTAGGCCCGGGAAAGTCTCTTCCGTACAGTTTCTCTATAAATTCACAGCAACATCTTCCTTAAGGAAAGACTGCTGCTATTTCTTCAGCACAAGCTCTAGTCGAACCTCAAGATTGTTCTCCGTATCCAGCACAACGGTGTGTGGATTGCTTAAGCCAAAATCAGAAAAAGCCACTGTTGTTGTACCCGACAGCATCAGCTGTCCACCACTGTACGCTGCTTGCGACAGGAAGGTAACATCCTTTTCTACACCCTTCACTGTAAGCGTTCCTTGCATTTCAACCGGCACAGTGGCTCCTTCGGTCCATTCCGTTGGCAGCTCCGAGAATGATTTAACGACAAACGTAGATTGTGGGAATTCCGTAACGGCTAGAAAGTCTTCCCCTTTTACATGCTCATCTCTTTGACCATTGCCAGAGTCCAGAGCGCTCATATCTACTGACCCTTCTCCAACCATCGAAGTAGAATCTTCTATATTAACTTTCCAGGTACCTTGAACTTTGTTATCCACGAAGTTTACTGTTTCTTTAGAGGTAGTTACTGACCAATATACTTTAGAAGCATCCGTAACCGTCCAATCACCGTTTAATTGGTCGGCTGTGACCGCCATACCTACTGGTGCTCCAGTGTTAGTCGCGCTTTCTCCATTACCGGCTGTTGTGGCTTGCCCTGGAATCACGGACTCGATCTGTACATTATTGCCCAGCGATTTATCCAGCAATGTATAACCTGTGACTACTCCTACGATAATGACTCCGGCCGCGATCAAGGCTATTCTTTTTCTCTTCATCCTGTTCCCTCCAATATTCAAAATATTCTGTATATTCTCAAGCTCGTCCCTCATTCTAACAAAGCAATAAGTCGGGAAGAAGTCAGAGCAGAGCGAGCTATGATGTGTTAAACTTGTCGTAATTTTATAGATTGGAGGACCACCACATGATGAGATCCATTCTAATTGTTGAAGATGAGGAAGCTATCTCCAGGGTCCTCAGTGCCTATCTGAAAAAAGCAGGCTTCCATGTCACCCGTGTAGCCGATGGACGATCTGCGCTGGAGTCTTTTGCTATAACACCTCCCTCATTAGTACTACTCGACATCATGCTGCCAAACATGGACGGCTTTGAACTGCTAAAGCTGATCCGTGAAAAAAGCAGCTGTCCCGTGATCATGCTCACCGCAAGGGACGGGATCAATGACCGACTAGCCGGTCTCGACGGTGGTGCGGATGATTATATGTCTAAACCCTTTATTCCTGAGGAAGTGGTGGCACGCGTTAATGCTGTGTTACGCCGTCCTTCGCAGTGGTCCGATGGCAGCCGCAAACGGCATTATGGCAGTTTGTTTATCGACTTTACTGCAAGAGCTGTCTTTTTAAACGGGGTTGAGATGAGTCTTAGTCCACGTGATATGTCGGTCATGTTATTTCTGGCTGAAAGACCTAATCAAATATGTACTCGCGAGCAATTAATAGAACATGTCTGGGAGATGGATTACGAAGGAAGTGACCGAGCCGTGGACTTGTCTATCAAAAGACTTCGCCAAGCGCTGTCGCATTGGCCAGTAGATGAGGGGGAAATCCGTACCCTGAGAGGGACAGGATATCAATTATGGACAACCTAAAGAAAAGCAGCCCCAAACGTACTTCGATTCTCTCCTATTGGACGATTCGTTACCTGCTCATCATTAGTGTTGGCCTCCTGCTAACTGCACTAACGACGTTCTGGTGGATCCAACAAGAAGCTATGAGTAACCGGATGCAGACTACTGGATTATTAGCACAGGAGATTGCCGACCGTAGCGTAAATCGTGAGGGTTCAATAGAGATCAGCCAAAATCTTGGAATGCTCATTGAAGACCGAAAACGATTCTTCAAGTTAACCGTAGAAATGTGTGTAATCATTACGGATCAGCAAGATCAGATGCTGTTCTCTATGCCACCACTAACTGAAGATGAGATGAGGCATAAACTTAATGATAGTCTTAACGACTCTCGCAGTCCGGAGTTCAAAGCTGCAGTAGCGTCCATAAAATCGGATGGGGAAACGCTGGGACAGGTGATTGTCCTTCAATCCAAGAAATCGCTGCGGCATATCCCGCAGGAGGAGATCATTTTTTTCTCCATTCTGTTGCTATTTCTAATCATATTAAGTTGGCTAACCATTTACCTCTTGTCTCGTAAACTGGCAAAACCGATCCAGAAAGTAGCCAAAGCAGCCGCTCAAATCAGCCATGGCCGTTATGATATCGTTCTGGATAAGGATGCCAAAGAACGAGAAATCTATGAACTGATGTTGTCTTTTGAAGAGATGGCAGGCAAGTTACAACAATTTGAGCAATCCCGTGCGGTTATGTTAGCCGGCGTATCTCATGAACTAAAGACACCAGTGACCTCTATTAAAGGCCTAATCCATGCCGTTCGTGAAGGGGTCGTCGAAGACGATGAGGCGGTGGAATTTCTAGATATTGCTTTGCAGGAAGCTGGACGATTGCAACGGATGGTTGCCGATCTTCTGGATTACAACGCACTGACTGCAGGAATCGTCTCTGTCCGTCACGATCGACTGGATGCCGTGCCACTGTTATCAGAAATCGTGTATCAATGGAAGCTGACACAAGCGGATGAAGTTGCGGAGCCTATGCTCCATATGCCAAGAACTCCCTTATTTTTGTGTGGGGACCCGCTACGTATCCAACAAATCATCGTCAATTTACTTAATAACAGTGTACAAGCCAAAGCCCCAGACCGAATGGTGCAGCTTACAGTACAGTTGCTTGAACAGCAAGGTCATGGCATGGCGGAGATTCGTGTTCAGGATAATGGGCTGGGCATCTCATCAAATCATAGTGAGCATGTCTTCGAGGCTTTTTTCCGAGGTAGCGACAAACAGAGCACACTACGGGGTCTGGGACTCGGTCTCACCTTCAGCCGTCTTTTGGCCGAATCTATGAACGGAAGCCTTGTGCTTGAGAACCACTCCCAGGAAGGCTGTACCTTCGTGCTGTCTCTGCCGCTTGATCACTAAAAAATAGTCTGCGGGCCATCGTCATGGTATAATCATGTGCACAATCACACCGAAAACCGGAGGCTGTATATGCTTACTTTTGAACAAAAATTAGCGATTCTCGACTCTTACCCCCAACTGGAACGTAAAAACGTATCCCTTGGGCGCGTGAACTATCACTACGAGGAAAGCCAGCATGATAAGAAAACCGTTGCTTACCATCTGCATCCTAATGGGAATGGTTATGTGTTCGCAGGCTTATTGCGGGGCTATGAGGCAGATGATAAGGGCTTTGTGAACATTCGCGACTACTCGGAATCCGAGCTGCGGAGTCTGTTGGATGCCTCCATCACCTCACTGTCTATTTACATTCCAGACGCCCCTGTAGCCAGCAAAAGAAAGAAAAAGGCTGCGGCAGCAGCCGACTCACTCTGGACTAATGATGAGGGCCATACACTGACTCTAAAACTTGAGGATGATTTATGGTATGTCTATGCCGACCTTAATCTAGAAATGGCCTTTGAGACCCTTGAGGAAGCTAAAGAATATTTAGCAGAAGAGGGATTTACAGCACAGGAGTAAGCAGGGGTAATAATAACTCCTATCAGAAAAAAATAAAAAGAGGTGTCCTAACAGCCATTTGTTCTGGCGATTTGGACACCTCTTTTCAGTTGTACACTTGCAAGCTCTACCCATAACTTCGCTAATAAAAAACATTAATATCCCCTCTAACTGCCGAGACCATCATTCAATAATTTGTAGGATAAAAAGAATACTACCACTAAAACCCAAATTATGGTTAGATGAAGGAGAAGCTATATCCTAAAGGGAAAGAAGCGTGAACGCACATGAGTTTTGAAATCGTAGAAGCCACTATACCGGAGATCCAAGCAGCATTAGAAGCCGGAGAACTTACGTCAAAACAACTAGTTCTCATGTATTATGAACGCATAGCTGATCATGACAAAAATGGCCTGACGATTAACTCTGTGCTGGAGATCAATCCTGATGCATTATTTATCGCAGAATCTCTAGATGTTGAACGTACGATCAACGGCTCCCGGGGACCCCTGCACGGCATACCTGTGTTATTGAAGGATAACATCAATACCGGGGATAAAATGCATACTAGCGCTGGCTCGCTGGCTTTGGCGAATTCTTTTGCCGGGGAAGATGCGTTTATAGTTACCCAACTGCGTGAAGCCGGAGCAATCATTATGGGTAAAGCCAATATGACCGAATTCGCCAATTTTATGACAACCGGTATGCCCTCCGGCTACAGCTCCCGCGGCGGACAAGTCCTTAACCCCTACAATATATCTACACCAACAGGTGGCTCCAGTGCTGGTTCTGCGGTAGCTGTCGCTTGTAACTTTTGTACAGTCTCTGTCGGCACAGAAACCTCGGGATCGATCCTTAACCCCGGTAACTTGGGCTCCATTATTGGCATTAAGCCAACCGTTGGACTGCTCAGCCGTTCGGGAATCCTTCCGCTATCCAACACACAAGATACTGCTGGCCCTATGGCCAGAACCGTCCGTGATGCCGTTCTGCTGCTAAACGCAATGCTCGGCAATGATACTCAAGATGCAGCAATGGGAACGAATATAGGTAGAACCCACAAGGATTACACTGTATTCCTTGACGAGAATGGCTTGCAAGGCGCCCGAATAGGTATCCCGCGTGATTATTATTTCGAGGAGCTGACAGAAGAACAACTTGCACTCTTCAATGCTTCTGTAGATAGAATGAGAGAGCTTGGAGCTACTATTATTGATCCAGCAGATATTAAGACCGCCCGGGAAATTAGTTATTCTTCTGTGGTATTGAATGAATTCAAAACAGCTTTGAACGCTTATTTATCTCGTTTGGGCCCTGGGGCACCGATGCGAACCTTAAAGGATATTATAGATTTTAACCATGCACATCCTGTGGAGACTTTAAGATATGGTCAAGCTACGTTAATAGATGCGGAATATACCTCTTCCGGCACACAAACTGAAACAAAGTATTTGCTGCACCGTGCGACTGACCTAAAACTATGTAAGGAAGAAGGCATCGACGCCACCATGAAGGAGCACAATCTGGATGCCCTGCTGTTCCCCGCCGATTTCGGCGCCAGAATTACCTCCAGAGCAGGATATCCGTCCATCGTTGTGCCTTCCGGTTATACATCAGCCGGCGCCCCCTTCGGTGTAACTTTCTCAGCGAAAGCTTATCAGGAGCCTACACTCATCAAGCTCGCCTATGCTTATGAACAAAACTACAAGGTGCGAAAAGCACCATCACTAAAGAGTTTTATCTGATCAATTCTTATATCAAAAAGCCCGTAAACGTTGATGGTCTCATTCACTGTTTACGGGCCTTTACTTTTCCAAAATCTACATATACTTACTCATAGTCACGTTGATTCTCTTCATCGGCAATATTCTGAATTTCATCAGAGTGAATTAGAAACAACTCATACTCTCCTTCAGCATGCAGCTTCAGCGCCCGCTCTTTAAAAAACTTCGGACTCCCCTCCGCCGCATCCTCATCATAAAAGAGCAATATTCCGTCACTTTTGCGGAACAATAAATCGTCTCTAGCCCGAAACTGCCAGCTACCGTCATAAGGAGCATTACTGACCGCCCCGAAGAAATCCGCACCCGCAATAATACGCCGATACTCGTTCTGCTTTTCTTCTTTCCATTTCTCTTCTTGTCCAGTATGCGCTGTAATGATCCCAAGCTTTAAGTCCGGATATTGCAGCTTAAGTTCGCTCACCACTTCGCATGCCCACAGATCCACACCATACTGACCGGGCGTAATCACCCATTCCACGCCTTCTTCAATCAAAGGTTTTAATCGGTTAGCTAGCGCCTTTTTGATATAAGGAATCCCTAGATGCTTATTGTCAAAAATACCGAGCTCGTGCGCACGATACCCCGTTACTAGTAAAGTCTTCATGTGCTGCCTCTTTCCTGGTCGTTGGCTTATCCTTTAAATCTACATATTTGTTCATTATATAACATTTGCACACTTCATTTCTTTAGGCAAACTTTCAGCTAATATTAAGCAATCTTTCAGAACCGTTTGTTATATTTCTTCTAAACCATTTTTTAAACGACTTAGGTTTGCGCTTTCGAAGCTAGTTTTGTACGAAGTAATTCGAAGTAGCAAGCCTTACAAAACTTAGGTTTATGCTTTCGAAGCTAGTTTTGTACGAAGTAATTCGAAGTAGCAAGCCTTACAAAACTTTTAGGAGGAGAAAAAATGAGGAGATTCATCCCTTTTATGATCTCAGGAAGCCTTCTTGCTTCTCTATTGTTAGCCGGCTGCAGCTCGGATTCTGAGAAAACAGATTCTGCGCAGTCTGATAGTTCATCAGCACAGCAGCCACAAGCAAACGGCGATCAACAGAATGGCGGACCTAATATGTCCATGAATTTCGGTAAGATTAAGAGTGTAAGCGATACTACCCTTACCATCTATAAATCGGACATGTCTATGCCCCGACAAGGTGCTGGAGAAGGTGACGGGCAGAACAGTCAAGGCGGTACCCCACCAGAAAGACCTGATGGCGATCAAAGTACAGGAAATGGCGCTGCGCCCGAGGGTGGGATGCCACAAGGGGAAATGCCGGAAGGTGGCGGAGAGCATTACATTAAGTAATGGCAATCCGGGTGGAGCTACTCCAGATGACAGCACGAGCAGCAGCTAATGATATGCTGCACCACAAAAAAAAGATCTCCGGGGACAATCTGGTTCCCTGGAGATCTTTTTATATATACTACGAATTAGTTCTTATCCGACAAAATCAATACTCCACGGGCTGGCACAACAGCAGAACCGCTAACCTTATTGCCAGTCAGAAGATCCGTACGCTCAGTAGCACCAATATCCGCACTCAAATCACCAGTGGTGTGGTTCAGCAAGAATAGGTAGGATACGCCTTCCTTCACACGTTGCACAGATTCGATACCTTCCGGTGCAGTTACTAGCGGTTGAATGTTCTTGTCGGCACACAGATTGGCTAAGAATCCTTTCAAGAATCCCGCTTCTGGGCTGGTAGCCACGTAATACGCTTTACCTTCACCAAAGTTATTCACAGTCAAGGCTGGCATTCCTTTATAGAAATCAGATCCGTACTCTGCCAAAACCTCAGCGCCTTCGGCATGAATCAGATCGCAGAGCAGATCACATTTGTAAGAACCACTCAAATTACCCCACGCTTTGTCCATCACAATCTCATTGCTCATCCCTGGCAGCAGCGCATCAATTTCCTCAGCCCAGATCCCGAGTACGTTGCGCAGTTCCCCAGGGTAGCCACCTACGGTTACGAGGTCGTTCTCATTAACAATTCCGCTGAAATAAGTCGTAATGAATGTACCGCCTGCTTTTACAAAAGCTTCAACCTTCTCAGCAAAACCCGGCTTAACCATATACATCACAGGTGCGATTACAATCTCATATTTGAACAGATTCTCTTCTACACCGATCATATCGGCTTCGATATTTTGTTGGTAGAGTGCATCATAATATTTATGAATCTCATTCACATAATCCAAAGCTACGGATGGTCCGCTTGAAAGGTTGATAGCCCAGCGGTTTTCCCAGTCATAAATAATCCCTACTTTAGCTGCACTACGCGCATCCAATAGCTGATCTCCAAGCTGTCCCAGCTCTTTACCTAGTTCAGCGCATTCACGGAATACACGCGTATGCTCATGTCCCACATGCTCAATAACAGCTCCATGATACTTCTCACATGCACCAATCGAACGACGCAGCTGGAAGAACAGAACAGTGTCTGCACCACGCGCAACAGCCTGATAACTCCACAAGCGCATAACCCCTGGACGTTTCAAAGAGTTATAGGGCTGCCAGTTCTGCTGGCTTGGCGTTTGCTCCATCAGCATGAAAGGTTGTCCATTCTTCAATCCACGCATGAGATCATGCGCCATGGCTGTAAAGCTGACCGGAGTATCGAGTGAAGGATAGTTATCCCAAGAAATGACATCCATATGTTTAGCCCACTCAAAATAGTCCAATTCATCATAAAAGCCCATCAAGTTAGTGGTAACAGGTACGTTAGGACTGTGCTCCTTAATCGCATCGCTCTCAATTTTGTAGCATTCCAGCAAGCTATGAGACATAAATCTACGGAAATCTAATGAAATGCCTTGGAAGTTGGTACGGTTGCCATCCCATTCTTCACTCAGCTCACTAGGCAGTACAATTTCTTCCCAATCATAAAACGTATGTCCCCAAAAACGTGTATTCCACGCTTTGTTTAATGCATCCAGAGAACCATAACGATCCTTCAACCAGACACGGAACGCCGCTTCAGATAAATCAGAATAATCATAGTTACTGAACTCATTCGAAATGTGCCAAGCTACAAGCGCCGGATGATCCTTATAACGCTCAGCCAGCTTTCCTGCCAGCTTCGCTGCAAACTTGCGGTAAACCGGACTGTTTGGATTCGAATTATGACGTCCACCGAACTTGCGTTTTCTGCCCTTCACATCAACACGAGTAACTTCAGGATAACGATGAGCCATCCAAGCTGGGTGTGCTCCTGTACCTGTTGCCAGACATACGTAAGTTCCATTTTTATATAGTCTATCCATTAATTCATCTAGTGATGAGAAATCATAGATGTCTTCGGAAGGTTGGATCAGCGCCCAAGAAAATACATTAATTGTGGCAACATCAATTCCTGCCAGCTTAAACATACGCTCATCCTCTGCCCATACAGGCGCATCCCATTGCTCTGGATTGTAATCTCCACCGTACCAAATCTTAGGTAATTTATCGTTAATCACACTTCGCACATCCTTTATAGTATAATTATATATATATTGTAATCGGTTAACCTGACGCTATAAATATAAAATAATCTTCCCAGCATATAAGAATATGGAACTAAGAGGAGATGGAGTCATTGAAGGGAATCGTGCATCGTAGAATTGTGTTCCCCCATGAGGGTGGACAGGATCTACCTATCACATTAGATAGTATCGGTCACAATCATCAACAGGAAAAAGTATCCCGCTTAGATGGCTACGAAACCTATCATTGGCTCCAAACGGCGTCTGGTGAAGGGGTGATTCATTTTGAGAATAAAAGCTTCTCCCTTCCCGCAGGCAGTGGTGTATTACTTCTCCCCTATACTCCACATCGCTATGAAGCTTCGGCTGCTAACTGGAGCACCTCTTATTTAACGTTCGGAGGCAGCTCTGCAGGGTCTATTTTGGAGACGCTGGGGATGAATATGAATTCTTTTTACCGCTGGGAAAAAGAGGCGCCTCTCTCCAAGCTGCTAAGAGAAATACTTGATCAATATGATGCCTCACAGGACATGTTTGGTCTGACTGCCTCCACCGATGCTTATCGCTTTCTGCTTACTTTAAGCAAATATGGGCAACTACATAACAACACAACGATATCCCGCAATGTGGATAAGCTGCAGCCGCTTCTGAAATGGATGGACAGCCATTATGGTGATCCTGATCTCGGACTTAACGATCTAGCCGATCAGCTCGGCGTCTCAGGGCGATATCTCAACAATCTATTCATACAAACCTTTGGGCTATCTCCTTATGCCTATTTCGTACGGCTACGTATCCGTAAAAGCAAAGAAATGCTCGTAAGCCAGCCGGATCTTACTGTAAAAATCATCTCGCAGAGAGTAGGCTTCCGTGATGTTAGCCATTATGTTGCCACCTTTCGCAAGCAGTCAGGGACTACACCGGAGCAGTTTAGACGACTTCACTAATACTCTAAGGTGTACAGCTTAATCGCCTCCTGAGTAGTGAAATGCTACATATGGTTTCGTATGACAGAGTTCATCGCTGTGTAGATCTCATTAGTATGGCATGTGTGTCAGAGTCACTGCATTTTGTACACTTAAATCAGTCTGTTCAGCACAAAATATCCATATAAGTGTATTCTGTGCAGTTATATTCTCAGCATTGGGCTGTGAACCGCGATATTTCGCATTATAGCTGCACAGAATACAACTAAAACCATTTCATAGCCCGAGAGCACAAAATAAGTGTAGAAAGTGCAGCTATTCCGCACCGTACAAACTCACCCTCCACTCCAAACGCAGCATTCTTCACTCCACTAACTGGCTTGTCTCGACAGCTCTCCCGGCCCAAGGAGTACATTTAATTGCACTTCGTGCAATAGAATTTGCCTTTTTGTCTCATTTCGAGAATTCTATTGCACAGAGTGCAATCACAAATCTCAATCTCATCTCAATCTCAATGTCAATCACAAGGGTTAACCCCTAAGGAGATAAAGCCCTCTCCCCATCAGCAATTACTTAGAATCTTTTACATCTCCAGAATTTCCACACCATACGGCTCAAGCTGCAGCTCTCCTGAACAAATCGATTGATTCAGCAGACTGTTATACGCCTGTGGCAACGGGATCGTCACAGACTCCCGGCTCAAATTAAGCAAGAATAAGAAGCTTCCTTGATCTCCCGAACGCACAGAGGCCTGTACTCCATCCGGCAATCCCTCCAATCTAAACAGCCCCTGCTGTTTAGAAAGGCGCTCCAATAAAACTGACCAGAATCTCTCTTCCATATGAGTCCCAAAGTAATAAACCTGACCCTTTCCAAAAGCATTGACGGTTACAGCCGGCGTTCCACTATAGAAATCATCGCCATACCACGCAATCGGCCATGCCACAACAGGTCTCAGGATGTCGCACCACTGCGTGCATTCATATTGGTTCCCCTCAGCATCAACGACCTTATGGGTTTCAGCACCTATTGGATCATACTCCAGCACTTCAACCCCTGTGCAATAGCTCAGTAGCCCCGGAAGTGGCTGCATGACTGCGATGTTATTTGTAGTTTTCACGCCACTTCGATTGGTAATAAGCAAAGTTCCGCCAGCTAGTGCAAAATCCTCTAAACTACGTACGATCTCCTCATCCAGCAAATATAAATTCGGAGCAATCACTACTTTATAACCATCCAGCGATTGTCTAAGATCGATAACATCGCAACCCATACCGAGCTTCGTCACCGCACGGTGTATCTGTTTAATATTCTCATAATAATCGAATCCTTCAGCCTGAGGCTGAATATCCAGAGCGGCTTTCTCTTCATGAGAATGGAGTATAGCTACTTCATTCTTTAGCGTCGTTCCAGTCAGCTTCTCCCCGAGTGTATTAACCTCATAGCATAACTGAGTGAACTCCGCAAACCTGCGTCCTGGGACATTGCTGTGATCAATCAGTCCGTGCCAGAATTGCTCTGCTCCCGCGACTGCACTACGCCAGCGGAAATGAACGACGGTATCCGCACCTCTGGCTATCGTCTGCCACGCATAAGTACGAATCATCCCAGGATACGGCGTTCTCCACATCGGCATCCAACAACCTGGTGAACCACTTAGCTGCTCCATGATCCAAAAGTTTTGACGTTTAATACCACGGGTTACATCTAATGAAAGTGCTCCGCTATATGGTGTTGTCGCTTGTTTAGTTGGAGAAGTATTCGGATAATAGTCAAATGCAGCGACATCCAGATCAGCACCGACTGCGTACATATCCAGACGCTGTGGATAGCTATGAAAGTTATGAGTGATCAAATGCTGCGGACAAACAGACCGCAAGATATCAATCTGGGTCTTCTGGAATGCTACCACCGAATCCCACTGAAACCGCTGATAATCTAGCAGGAATGATGGATTTTGATGTGGTGATCCGCCCAGCGGAACGGTAAGCTCATTCCAATCGCTGTATTCCCCACTCCATACAACCGTTCCCCACTCTGTATTCACTCGCTCAAGGTTGCCATATTTGGCTTTTACCCAAGACCGAAACGCAATATTGCAACCCTCACAATGGCAATCTAGCATGCTGAATTCATTATCCGTCTGCCAACCAATTACGGCCGGATGCTCACTATAATGCTCCGCAAGACGCTGGATGATACGGCTTCCGTATTCGCGCAAAGATGTACTATTATAGCAGCGATGTCCGCGTACCCCCGGATGAAAGGTCTCTCCCTTCGCAAATAGCGGCAGCACGTCCGGAAATTTCGTAGTTAACCATCTAGGAGGTGTAGCTGTGGGCGTACCAATCACAACCTGTAATCCATACTTATGAAAAAGATCCAGCGCGCGGTCCAGCCAACCGAACTGGTAATTGCCCTCCGCTATCTCTAACCGGCTCCATGCAAACTCGGCGACTCGAACTACCTTGACACCTGTTTCCTTCATTAATTTGATATCTGGTTCCCACATGGATTCTTCCCAATGCTCCGGGTAATAGTCCACACCTATCTGAATAAGATCATATCGTTTCATCGGCGCCCTCTCCCCCTATCTTGTTATCATCAAAATAAAAGGCGCTCCCCGTCTCATAATGATGAGGTGTACGGAGAACGCCTTTGTTAACCACTAATCCATTTTTAATCTTCTTTATGAACGAGCTTCACTTATTTCTTAAGCTTGTCCCAAGCTGCTTGCATGCCTGTCATCCAGCCATTTACATCAACCTTGCCAGCAATCATCTGTTGAATCACACTAGCAAATTCTTGAGTTACACCATCAGGGAATTTAGAGGATTGCAAACCATACACTTTGTCTTCTTTTACATAGTTCCAAACGTCAGATCCAAGCTTACCAATATCTTCAGGAGTTGCCTCGATGGTGGACAAAGCAGGGATGAATTTCCATTTTTTAACGATGTACTCTTTACCCATATCTGAAGTTACCAACCAGTTCAAGAATGTTTTAGCTTCTTCTTTAGATCCGGAATCTTTGTTGATAACAAGATTTGCAGGAATACCTACAGTCATTTTGTCATTCTTTGCAGCATCTTCATTGATTGGCATAGGGAACATACCGATGTTCATGTCAGGTGTAATGTTATCAACAAGGGTTTGTGCCCAGTTACCTTCTTGCATCATTGCAGTTTCACCTTTAGCAAACATAGCCAAGTGAGTGTTAGCGTCCGTAGTCAACGGATTTTTTTGTCCGTATTTCAAAGTCAAGTTGAGCAAGTTGCTCCAATCTTCAAATACTTTGTTACCTACGATTGTACCCGTACCCTCATTCAAGCTCTTAATGAAGCCATTTACATCATCTTGTTGAGCAAATGCTACGCTGATCCCTTGGTTACCAAGGAGCCACCATTCTTGATACGCATTACCAAAAGGAGTTACGCCAATCGCTTGCAATTTCTTAGCTGCATCTTCTAGTTGTGACAATGTTTTAGGAGTCTCAGTGATGCCTGCTTTTTCGAACAGGTCTTTGTTATATACAAAACCAATTCCTTCAAGGTTCATTGGCATACCGTACACTTTACCGTCTTTAGTCATTGGCTCTGCTGCCATAGGAATCAGATCTTTCACCCAAGGTTGATCGGACAGATCTTCCATCTTATCTCCCCAAAGCTCCATTTCAGCATATCCGCCATTTGAGAAAATGTCAGGCGCGTCGCCGGAAGCAAACTTAGTCTTCAGTGCTGCAGCGTAATCGGCACCACCACCAACGGTTTGAATATCCAGCTTAATGTTAGGGTGTTCTTTTTCAAATTCAACCTTAAGCTCATTAAGACCTTCAACGATTTCAGTTTTGAATTGAAAGATCTTAACCGTCTTTACTTCACCTTTATCTGTGCCAGCGCTTCCATTTTGTGAGTTACTAGAAGCGTTATTGCCTCCACCGCATGCTGTTAATGCTAAACTCATAGCCATTACTGCCGAAAGTGCAACTGCCGAGCGTTTCTTATTCATTATATTTTCCCCCTTAAGATAGTGGACTACTTATGAAATATTTGGAACGGAGGGCTCGGTGTTAACCTTTCACCGAGCCAGCCGCTATTCCCTCAACAATGTAACGCTGCATGAACAGATAGAAGATGATAATTGGAGCAATCCCGATTACGAGAGCCGGAAGCGCCATATCCCATTGTTTGGTGTATTGACCAAAGAAGGAGAAGGTCGCCAGTGGAATGGTCCGAAGTTCTGGTGCCTGAAGAATCAAGGAAGGCAGCAGATAGTCATTCCATATCCCAAGTGCATTAAGCACGATCGTTGTCATTACCATTGGCTTCAGCAAAGGAAGTACTATACGGAAGAATACGGTAATTGGATTACATCCATCAACTGTAGCCGCCTCTTCAATTTCAAGCGGAACGGACTTGATAAAGCCGTGGAATAGAAAGATTGCCATTGGAACACTGATCCCTAGATTCGTGATAATCAAACCCAGGAAGGAGTTGTTTACTCCCATTACATTTACAACTTTCAAGATTGGAATCATGATCGTTTGAAACGGAACAACCATTGCAGCTACGAACAACAGTAACAAAAACTGATTAAATTTCGTATTTGCCCGAACCATACGATAAGAAGCCATCGCACTAAACAGAGAGATTAGAATAACACTGATAACAGTTATGATAACCGAATTCCGGAAAGCTTCACCGAAACGTGCCAATTTCCAAGCACTTGTATAGTTCGACCACATAAATGTCTGTGGCCAGCTTGCAGCATCACTCAGAATTTCACCGAAGGATTTCACTGAGTTTGCTAGCAAGAAATAAAATGGAGAAAGAAAGAGCAGGGCCAGAAGAATCATCAACACTTCCACGCCGATATTCCATCTGCTTTTTGTCTTGGCGTTCATTAAGCTTCTACCTCCTTGCTCTTCGTAATACGGACTTGAATCAGGGTGATAATCGCCACGATAACGAAGAACAGCAGCGCTTTAGCAGTACCCAGACCGTAACGATTGTTCAGGAAGGCTTCATTGTAAATATTCATAGCAACCGATTCAGTAGATTTGAACGGTCCACCTTTCGTTAAGGAAAGGTTAAGGTCGAACATTTTGAAGGACCAAGAAATGGCCAAGAACAAACCAATAGTTACAGCAGGCATTATTAATGGAACTACAATGTTGCCTAGTACCTGCCAACGGGAGGCACCATCAATATCAGCCGCTTCCAGGACTTCTTTCGATACGTTACTGAGAGAAGCGATGTAGATAACCATCAGATAACCGGAAGACTGCCAAACAAAAACCATTACAATCGCCCAGAAGCCGGTTGTTGCATCACCCAGCCAAGGAAGATTAAAGAACGACCAGCCTGTGAGTTCTCCCATTGTTGCGAACCCTTTGATGAAGATAAATTGCCAGATGAACCCGAGCAACAATCCCCCAATAACGTTCGGCATAAAGAAGATCGTCCGAAGCATGTTACGTGTCTTTAATGGTTTCGTTAACAGATAAGCTAGGAAAAACCCTACCACATTAGTCAAAATTACACCTAACACAGTAAATCTTACTGTAAACCAAAAGGAAGACCAGAAGTCGGGGTCATTCGTAAATATAGTGGAGAAGTTTTGAAATCCGACCCAACTTACATTACCGGATACACCGTTCCAGTCTGTGAAGGAGTAATACATCCCCATGATAAATGGGATAATCGTTATTAAGGTAAAAAACAAAACTGCAGGACCAACGAAGAATACCTGTTGACCTAACTGGGACAACTTAGTGCCGCGCATTTATTGTCCCCCCCTTTCTTTTGCTCACTTACTTGTTTATGCTTTATACACATATTATCTGTTTTTTTGAGCGCACCTCACACCTACGGAAGTGATCTTTCAGGTGTAAAATATTGATCGGATGTGACAAATTTCGATGAAATGGAACACGATTCGCACAAAAATGATCATTTTCATCCTACTTCCAACACTAATTTGTATTATGGCCACGATGTTTATAAGCTACCACTTTAGTACTCAATCCTTAAGAACAAGAGCAGTAGATGAGAATACGAACCTTCTCTTTCAAGGTACTAGAAACATTGAAAGTCTGATTCAGGAAATCAATCGACTCTCCCTTATCGTCTATTCAGATTCAGAATTCTACAGATCTCTCGAAGCTGGATACGAGGATATGCTAGCAAATGCACGAATTTATTCTTCTCTAAATTACATTTCATCATCTATGCCTGACATATCTCAGGTCTATTTATACGGTGTCAAGGACAGCAAAGCCACTCTGCTCACCCAAAATACACCGAAACGTTGGCAGGGTGTTCCACCTTATTCTGACTCCAAGATCACTACCGATTCTGCGGTATCCTTACAGAGTACGCATTTAAGTCATAGCTACGGCCTAACGGCACCGATCCCGCAATTTATACCGGAGCCAGTGTTTACCTTACACAGAAGAATCGAAAGAGTCCCTACCACAAAAGCGCTTGGCTACCTGTCGATTGATGTCAAGCTGACGGCTCTAACCGACATCATCAGTCAGTTATATGATCAGAAGCAGGAGAAAATCTGGCTGCTGGATGGCAACGGAAACATTGTCTACGGGGACAATAGTGAAGAATACGGCAAGAAACTGAATACAGCTTGGTACGATACGAATATCAGGGACAAGCAAAACTCACAAGGATACTTTGAAGAGGACAAAGCTATGTTTATTTACCAGAATATAGAAGGCCCAGGGTTAAATTGGACGCTGGTGAAGCAGATTCCCGTATCTTATCTTTTCCGAGAAGCCAATGAGGCGGCAACGATCAATATAGCACTGATGGTCCTGCTGCTGATTACAATTACAACGTTAACGATCCTAATCTCTTTTCGAATCACCGCCCCGATTAAGCAGTTGACCCGCTATATGAATCAGGTCCAGACCGGGAAGCTTGATATCGATATCCGCCCCATGGGCAAAGACGAGATCGGTGTCGTTACAGAACGGTTCCGCAGTATGATGGATACGATCAACAATCTGATCCTGAGAGAATACAAGCTGGAATTAACTAATAAAACGAATGAATTGCGGGCTTTGCAAGCGCAAATCAACCCGCATTTCCTTAACAATACCTTGCAGATCATCGGTACGCTTGCCTTGGAGCTTAAAGTACCCCAAATCTACTCTCTTCTTTCTGCACTAGCGAAAATGATGCGCTACAGCATGTACAATGAGGAGAAGATTGTCACGGTTAAGGATGAACTGGATCATGTCAAAGCTTACATCGAACTACAGAAGGAACGTTTTGAAAATAAATTCAGTTTCCGTTACGATATGGAGGAAGCTCTTTTAGAGACATTTATGCCTAAGATGATTCTGCAGCCTATTGTAGAAAACTATTTCAAACACGGTTTTAACCATTCCCGCTCAGACGGATTTGTTGAGATCACCGCGGCCAAATTGGGCGACATGCGAATGGAAATCTGTATTCAAAACAACGGAAATGCTATCCCTTCAGCGAAACTGGATCTTTTGCGGCAGAAGCTTCAACATTCCACTAGAACAGATATAGATTTATTAAGAAATACAGAGCAAGACAAAGAAGCTACAGGATCTGGTATTGGTCTGCCGAACGTTCTGGCTCGGCTCAAGCTCGTATGCGGAGATAGCGCCATCTTGACGGTGGACAACCTCAGAGCAGGCGGAGTGGTGGTAAGACTGGAAATAGACATTATAGCGGAGCGTGAGACGATATGAAGGCGTTAATTGTTGATGATGAGGCGAGAGTTAGAAAAGCTGTTAGACTTCTTGTCGACTGGGACGCACATCAAATAGATGAAATTCTGGAAGCCGGAAACGGAAATGAAGCTATTGAGATCATTCGGCAAGCGAAGCCAGCCTTAGTCATTATGGACATGATGATGGAATCCGGTAATGGCGTAGAATTAATGACATGGGTTAACGAATTTGCCGGCAACATCAAATTCATTGTGGTCAGCGGACATAATGATTTCGAGTTCGTGCGCCAGACTGTTCGTCATGGTGGAATTGATTATATCCTTAAGCCCATTGAAGCGGAGGCAATCAATGTAGCAATCGCTAAGGCAGTGGCTGCTTGGCGTTCAGAGGAAGCTGATCGTAGAGAACGACAGAAGCAGAACATTCAGCTTAATGAGTTCAAGCCCATCTACGGAGAAAAACTGCTATCCGCGCTAATCGATGATCCGATCAACTCGGAATTATCTCTTCGAAGATTGCGAAGCGATGGCATTATCCCGGAAAACGTCCTCTCTTCGCGCCTAATACTGGTGCAGACAGATACAGGAAATAATCTCCTACTTAACCGTTTTGGAGGAGACACCGGTCTCCTGAACTACGCTATCGTCAATATTTGTAATGAATTTTTGCAAGGTCAGCATAAGGGTGTGGCTTTTCGTTACTGGGGAGGTCCTTCGGAGATTGCCATCATTCTATGGGATATCCAAACGTCTGTTGTCGAGCTTATAGGGAGAATTAATCAGGGTATCTACTCTACTTTGCAGGTACGAATGCATTTCGGAATTAGCTGCATCGGCAGCCTGCCTAAGCAATTATCTTATCAGCGTGCAGAGGTGGCTGAGGCCTTACAGCGTAGAAATTTATTAATTCATGAGGATTACTGCCATTTTTCTACTTCCTCCGAAGAGTTTAAAGAGCGCAATGAAACCGCAAAGACAGAAATTCAAGGACATGCATCACCGACGATCTTCGCACATGTGAAGGAAGATTGGAAAATGGCGGTCATCAGCGGAAGCACTGATGTATTGTCCGCGGCAGCACAGCACTGGGTGGACGAGCTTAGCCGATGCGGAATTGTTACACCGGAGATTCTAAACTCGTGGAAGAATGATGCACTCTTATTTCGTTCCCAGTTGGTACGGGAAACGTTAGGTCCTGATGCCGATAGCGCACTAGCCGAGTTAGAACAGGCCGACCAGCTTCACCCAGCTCCTTATACGAATGGTTACTCGTTCTCCTTATTTGCTTGGCGTGACTGGTCATTTGATCTGATGGAGCGAATATCAAAAGTGATAGCCGCTAAACAAGCTAAAGAAAGCAATCCTATGCATGATATCGTGAAATATATCGAACTCAATTATGCCTCTGATCTATCCTTACAGGAGATTGCCGGAAAGTTCTTTGTTAGCCGCGAATATATTTCACGCCGATTCAAACAGGAATACGGCATTAATTTCTCCGATTTCATTGTTAACGTCCGGATAGATAAAGCTAAATTGCTTATGCAGAAC
The DNA here is from genome assembly GCF_976954365.1 of Paenibacillus sp. Marseille-Q9583. Classification (NCBI taxonomy): domain Bacteria; kingdom Bacillati; phylum Bacillota; class Bacilli; order Caryophanales; family Paenibacillaceae; genus Paenibacillus; species Paenibacillus sp. Marseille-Q9583. The sequence continues at coordinate 18,605 of NZ_CDRJTB010000002.1, read as the reverse complement.
CCACGTCTAAAGCTGTCGCAAATTTCCGAAATGGTGGGTTTTCATGATGTGAAGTATTTTAGCAAGGTATTCAAGAAACAGGTTGGTGTATCACCCAAGGACTATCGAAACCAGTTTAATATTTAATTAATACCACGCTACGAGAAAACGGTTGTCTCCTTTATGGAAGACAACCGTTTCTCGTAGAAACAAAAAGATAATGTATGGCGTGAAACTTATATTTTCTTATATTTTTAAAAAGGCATCTGCGACCGTCTTACCGGCTATGCCGTTCGGATGCGGGTCGTCTGTTCCACTCATAAACTCTGGTCTGATCCGGTGATCGTCTGGTGCAGGCAATGACAATAGGCTTGCTATATCAAACACCCGGCTCACACCTATAGGCGGATTAGACAAAATCTCACGATTCACCTTGCGCCAAGTTTCTTCTCTTTCACCCTGAAAATTGAACGGTGGCACCGTACTTAGAATAATATTAGCTTCAGCATTTGCCCCCTTGATCTTAGAAATAATGGTCTGCAAGTCACCAAGAAGCTCGTCCGCCGAACGGCAACCAATATCAATATCATTTACTCCGAGTACGATCATCACTTCATCACTTTGCTTAGTTTTGTTTAGCCATGGACCATCCGCGGCGACATCATAAGCTCTAGCCCAGCCAGAGCCAAGATTCCATACACCAATATCCGTGCCAAGGCCTTCCGCAATTCCCGCGACCCAATATTCATACTCATCCTTTAATGTCCGCACACCTTGAGTAATCGAATCCCCCAAGAATACTAGTTTCTTGGTAACAGATTTCTTATACCCAATGAAGCTTGGCAGTACCAAAAGATTATCAGACGCTGTAAAACCATCCGCTGATTGTTGTGCGGCAAGATTTCCGGGCGCGTCATATGCTGAAACCAGCATCCCTTCAACATTGAAAGGAATCGATTTACCTGCAGTGAGTGTCTTAATCGTCCACGTAAACGCCAAGTAATGACCCTCCGGCAGAACAATGCTCGTCTCATCACTCCAGAAACATTCGCCAGCCGCAACGGATTTTGAGGCTTTACCCTCAAAGGTAAGCGCATGCTGTGTATTTTCAGTTATCGTTCCGTCTGGTACGGTTCCACCGTCAGCGATAGAAGCTGTCTCTATCACCCAGTCACCTCCAGGTTCACTGCCTACAGCTTCTTGCCCTTGATCCCATGTAGAATCGACCGCGTTACTATGCCAGAATTTTAGCTTCAACGAACCATTTTCCCTCAAACGAATATATGTCCTGAAGGTATGTGTAAACGGTTCTTGCCTATTCATTATAAAATTCGCTGCGGTTGAAAGAACCGTTGCTGAGGTATAATCCGTCTGGTTCAATACTCCACTTCCCTTAGTTAAATTAGCATTCATAATGTTTCCCCCGTTATTCAGTAAGATTGTAACACTAAAACCTCTCCAATAAACCAAGGGAACAGATCGTCCACCCAGTTTACAAGAGAGGTTATGGCTATATCAATATGCTTTGAGAAACGAGCTTATTTCAGTGTAATTGTAAACGATACGGATTTTGCACCTGCGTTTACTTTTACTGTAGTTTCATCTACTTGCTCTGCACCTTCTACAGAAGCGATAGCTCCCAGATCTTTAAGTGAAAGCGAGAATTCTTTACCGCTACCTTCCGCAGTAACTGTTACCGTACTGCCTTTACGGTCAGCCTTCACAGTCAATTCAGGAGCACCTTTGAGATCACGAACGGTTGCAGAAGTCGTAGTGCCATCTTCAAGTGAATATAAGCCGAATTTCACGCCATTCGCATAGTCGTAATCCGGTTTGTTATCCACACTGCCGATTGCCAGTAAGGAATTCTGGCGAACGAATAGTGGCAGGCTAAAGAAATCATATTTCTCTTTGCGCCATGATCCACCCTGTACGGTTTCACCAGTAAGCAGGTGAGTCCAGCGACCAGCCGGCAAGTAGTACTTCGCTTCGCCGTTTTCTTGGAAGATTGGGGATACAAGCAAGGATTCACCTAGCATGTATTGACGATCCAACACCTCGCAAGTAGGATCTTCCGGGAACTCCATAACCATAGCCCGCATAGAAGCCCAGCCATGTTCATGAGCCTGTCCTGCTACATCATACAGATAAGGCATCAAGCTACATTTGAGTTTGGTGAAGAAACGGGTAACATCACAAGCTTCATCATCATAAGCCCAAGGCACACGGTACGAAGTACTACCATGCAAACGGCTGTGACTGGACAATAGTCCAAACGCCAACCAGCGTTTGAATACATGTGCCGGAGCCGTGTTCTCAAAGCCACCGATATCATGACTCCAGAAACCGAACCCAGACAATCCTAGAGACAATCCACCTCGAAGGCTCTCTGCCATGGATTCATAATCTGCGTAGCAGTCACCGCCCCAGTGAACTGGGAACTGTTGGCCACCGGCAGTTGCAGAACGTGCGAACAATGCCGCTTCATTTTTACCAAGCTTCTCTTCTAACACTTCAAATACAACCTTGTTGTACAATTGAGTGTAGTAGTTGTGCATTTTCATCGGATCAGATCCGTCGAAGTAAACTACATCTGTAGGAATACGCTCGCCGAAGTCTGTCTTGAAGCTATCTACGCCCATGTCTACCAAATCACGCAGGTAGCCGGCATACCATTCACAAGCCGCAGGATTGGTGAAGTCCACCAGTGCCATACCTGCTTGCCACAAATCACATTGATAAACGTCACCGTTAGGTTTTTTGAGCAGATAACCATTCTTCTTACCTTCTTCAAACAAGCGGGAACGTTGCCCGATATAAGAGTTGATCCATACGCAGATCTTCAGCCCTTTATCTTTCAGGCGTTTCAGCATGCCTACTGGGTCAGGGAATACACGCTCATCCCACTGGAAATCGGTCCATTGATATTCACGCATCCAGAAACAATCGAAGTGGAATACGCTCAGCGGCAGATCGCGCTCTGCCATACCATCTACGAAGGAGTTTACGGTTGCTTCATCGTAGTCGGTAGTGAAAGAGGTCGTCAGCCACAGGCCGAATGTCCAAGCTGGCGGAAGTGCAGGTTTGCCAGTAAGTGATGTGTAGTTGCTGATAACTTCTTTGATGGTAGGACCATCAATCACGAAGTACTCTAAGCTTTCTCCAGCTACGCTGAATTGCGCTTTTTTCACCTTTTCCGAAGCGATCTCATAAGAAACCAACTCAGGATGGTTAACAAATACGCCATAGCCTTTGCTGCTTACATAGAAAGGAACGTTCTTATAAGCTTGCTCGGAGCTAGTACCACCGTCTTTGTTCCAAAGATCTACGGTCTGTCCATTCTTTACAAAAGCGGTAAAACGCTCACCCAAACCATATACGAATTCACCTACACCGAGATCCAGCTCTTCACGCATATACGTGTTGCCGTCTTGATCCGTGATATAAGCCATGGACTTGAAACCGCTGCCTGTAATTCTCTCGTCTCCACGATAGAAATCCACAGCCCATTGTTGGCCTTTTCGAATCACTACACGAAGTCCTCCGCTGATCAGCACAGTTTCGGAATCGTTTTCTTCAATCTTAACGTGATCTCCAGTACCTTTCGTGAGTTCGAAGACTGGACCGCGTTCTTGTACACCATCATGATGAATAATCTTAACCCCTACCACACCTGGAAGCGGGGAATGAAATTTTACAGTTAGCAGGGTTGAATTCAGCGTCGCTGAACGCCCTGTGATTGGAGTTGTTTGAGTAATTGCTGTTAATCCATCTGGAGTCTTTTCTACAACATAATTTTGAACTGCACCGTTAATCGTGATACCATCACGCACCAGCCAGAGACCATCAGTAAATTTCATTGTGTACTTGCCACCTTTCAATTTGGTGTTTATAGTTGCATTATACCGATAAAAAATAAACAAAACTAATACTATATAGCTCATTTATAACACTATTTTGATGTTTTATCCGAAAGGAGCGGCATTTATGGACCGTACAACCCAGAGTTTGCTAAAAGAAGACAGAGTGCATGGCGATAGCATGTTTCCGCTTGCAGCTTATTGGATAGAATTACCGGCTGGAACACATGTCCTCGATACCCATTGGCATGAAGAAGCGGAGTTTTTTATGCTGCTCGAAGGAGAAATTCTGTTTCAGGTGGATACCGAATATTTCCCACTTAAAGCCGGTGAGGCTGTATTTATCGAGTCCGGTGATATTCACGCTGCCTATGTACTGAACGAAGATACACCTTGCAAATTTTGTGCGCTCGTGTTTCTTCCTGATCTTCTCGCTAGTGCCCAATATGATACGATCCAGCAGAACACCATCTTACCCCTTCAGGAGAAAAGACAAAGCTTTCCTCGCCACCTAACACCGGCTGTGAAATGGCAGCATGAACTTCTCGGGCACTTAGAACGCATGATGGACACCTACGCTGCGCAATCTCCCGGGTTTGAAGCTTTTATTAAAGGCACGTTACTCATCATGCTCTCGCTGATTGCTCCAGAGGATCGTTTTGTAAACCGCAGCCAGCTGGATGACGCTGATACTACTAAGATCAATCGACTTAAGAAGATTATTCTCTATATTCAGGATAACTATCAGGAGCCGATTCGAACTCGAGACCTCTCCGACCTTATCCCCATGAGTGAAGGACAGTTCTGCCGCTTTTTCAAAGAAATGACCCGTAAGACTCCAGTAGATTACATTAACTCTTACCGAATTCGCCAAGCCGCCGATCTACTGCAACAAAGCAACAGAAAAATATCCGACATCGCATTCGAGGTCGGATTTGATAATGTGAGCTATTTTATTAAAGTGTTTCGCAGAGCGATGAAATGCTCGCCTTCGGAGTTTAGGAAGGGGTCCCGTTGACATCTTGCTGTTCGACTTAGCTAACGGCTTTCTTTGTTAATTCTTCCTGTTCATCTACCGATATATTATAGATAGATCTTATCGTCGTAGGAGGAGAATGAGCTATGCATATAACGAAAATGACCTCTGCTATGGGAACGAGACTTAATGTAGCTGTTAGTCACCAAACTAACGATAAAACCATAAATTCAAACAGCAAGACAAGTGGTAGCGGAGACCACTTATCGATAAGTAAATCTGCAAAAGCAGCTTTTCAAAATCAATCTAAAATGAGCGGAATGGTTGATCCTCTACTTAAACAAAAACAGAGTATCATCGATAGCAAGAACAGCCTAATTGAAAGAACCACCAAAAACTCACATAACCTTGATTCTATTCAAGATCAACTTAAGGAATTCGATAAACAGCTCCAAACGATTGATCAACAAATTGCGAAGTACACCTTTGAAGAGCAACAAAAGAACTTAGAAAAAGCTCAAAAAGAAGATCTATCGGATGAACCTAAAACCGAGCAAGAGATACAAAACGAAAGATTGAATACGATTGTTGCTATAAGCCAAAATGTTTCACAAATGGAGGTAGTTTCTTCTACCCATTCTAAGATGCATGGCGAGGCAAGAGTTCTGACCAAGGAAATCGAATCGGATGAAGCTCGTTCTACTCATTCTGCAACAGCCAAACGTGAGCAGTTATCCAAAATCGAAGATAGAATATCGGAAATGAATGAAACGTTAGGCGATACCATAAAAGACACCGGAGAAAAAATTAAAGATCAGGAACGGACGGAGAAATTAGCCACCTACCAAGAAATTCAGCGTTTAGCCGAAGATTCTGATAAGTCGCAGCTAGAAATACTAATCTAACAAAGACAAAATCTCTATATAGAAAAAGCAATCGGACCTCTACCACATCAAAGGGGTTGCCGATTGCTTTTTTATATGCAGATGATGTTATCTTTCAACTATTCCTTCCGAATCACGATAAAGCAGGTGCTGTCTGGCAAGGCCACTTCCTGTCCGCTCTCATCCATGAACCTTACTCTATCGCGCAGCGCTTCGGTATAACCTTCTTGCAAGTAATGCCGGAAGACTTCAATCTTCGCCCGCTTTCCTAAAGTCTGTTCAATAAATGAGGCAAACTCCGTAGGGGTAAAATAACCAAACTGTTCTTGGACCTCATGAATGTAGGCCTCCTCGCCCCAGGTATACGTATATAAAAACTCCATGGCATCATTAACAGGCATGAGTACTTCTTCTTCCCCTAATCTCTGATACTGAAGCTGACGTCCGGCAAAATCCTTCGCATAACGCTCCAGCCACGCCATACCGTCCTCCTCCAGAAAGCGAACTTTCCGCAGCAATGCTGTGGGTTCGGTCATAATCCCATCGCGAATAATGATAGCCCCGCCCACTGACAATACATCAAAAGCACTTCGCAGGGCGGCCGAGACGGTGTCATGATTGAACTTTTTACCATTAAGCGGCACATAAGAATATAGCTCATGCAAAATCGAAGAAAAGATTACCGTACCCACCGTTCCAGCCTCTACGAAATCTTCAAGGTTCAACGCATCTCCCTGCAGGACTTCCCACTGACGCCCTTCCCGTTGCTTGCGCTGCCGCAGAGCTTCCACTACATTGCTCGATATATCAATGCCGATAGGGGTAACCTCTGGCATCCGCTCTTCCAGCAAATCCAGCAGCACACCGCCGCCAGGGCCGATATCCAGCACTTTTTTCCCAATGACATGCTCCAGAATCACCGCCTTATAATCTGCGGTATTATTCATTTGACTTAAGTAGGTATCTTCATTATGAAAACGGTCGAAGGCGTCTCTACGTAGCTCGAACAAGTCGAATAACAGCAACACAGCACGTTCATACAAGGGCGATTTTTCAGCTTCCATACAGAATTCGATCAGCTTCTCTGCCGCTGCCGAGAATTGGAACTGAAAAAACACTGTGTCTGGCAGATGTTCCTTAGCATATGGACGAAGCATTAGATGAGGATTCTCATCAGGTAAAGTCCCTTTTTCAATATCCTCCCATGTAAGCTCCGATAAATATTTTTCTATAATCCGTTTCTTATAAACATTGATCTTCTTAACACCCTTGTAGTCATAGTAAATGCTGTTCATAACCTGCTCGAAGCTGATATGGCGTAGGGGTTCATTCTGAGCCCTCTGAGCTGCAAACAACATCACCTTCAGAAATTGCTCCAACGAGAACGTCTGCATTGCAGATTCCACATACCAGAAGATAGTGTTACTTAAAGACTCCAACCGTTCCGCATGGAAGCCTTCCTGTGTCAGCTTTGCCCATTCCGTAGTGAAATCCTCTCCTCTAGAGATCGGACCTAGCCGCATTCTGCGCAGTCTTTCTTTCATCGGCATTGGACTAGCAAGTTCACCGGATGCAATCAGAGTAATAAGCTGTTTCACTTCATGCTCCACATTCAGCCATAGCTCGGGGGATACAGCTCCGATGATGCAATGATTGAGTACGGTTAGCAAGCGTTCAAGTTCCTCGGCAGTCAGTAACTGTTCCTCCACAAGATCACGAAGCGGCTTATTTACTTCCGGAGGCACCTCCCCACGGATTTGCTGTCCTATCAGTCCATGGGTTTCAATAAGCTGATGAACCAGTGCGCTTTTGTCAGAGACCTTACCGCTCAAATATTTCCCGTATAACTGTGCGGAGCCAATGTTATGTACAAAACAGTTAATGCCTTCCTCCTGCCAAAGTAACCTCTCCTTCAATGTGCCACCCTTAGCTGCTTCTGACCAGATTAATGTTTCTTCCACAAGCTCTTTGATCCAAATCGAACAGGGAAGCTGGTCTAGAAGCTGCAAACTGCGTTCCACATAATCCAGCACGGGATTCCTGCGGTCCAACTCCTCCAGAGATTCCACACGCTCCAGATTTACAATCTGCTCCTCGGCTTGGACAATAAGCTTCAGCCAGAGGTTATCCTCCAAATGATCTTGTATTCCTTCACGGTATAAGGTGATGGCTTCCAACGATTTCAGCATATACTCCTCCTTCGCTCCAAAGTGGAGACTATAAAGACTTATTATTATATATACACTCCCGTTAATTAAAAAACAGAACCAGGATTCATGAAATTGCCATGTCCCGGTTCTGTTTATATTCCAATCCTCAAGTCCCGAACCGTTGCCGATATCCGCACTTGCGGCACAGCTCTTCTACTGCCTCTCTACGAGAGAACCCGTAAAACAGATTGTTCGCTCGCTCACCCTCTACGATTTCTGAGAAAGGAGTCTCATGAATGTTTCCGAGGTTAATGACTCCTTCACCATCCAGACAGCACGGTACAACAGTACCATCCACAAGGATTGCCGCTTGGCTGCGTAGTGCATGGCAGAACCCTTTTCCGTCATCTTCCGGCTCATTCAGTGCAGGCCAACGGAACTCATGGTCCTGATTGAGATATACCCGTGGGGCAACCTTGACGCCGCTGCCAGGTACAACCTTTTCTTCGATCTTGAAATCAAGGTTAAAGGCTTCCTCCAGCACAGCAAGGGTCTCACGGTTCCGATTCTTCTCCAGATTGGTCAGATTATCCTCCGTCAAATTCCACAGCCGGAAGGATATAATGACCCCTTGCGCGGAGGCTTCCCGTACAAAAGAAATAATCTCCGACAAATACCCTTCGCGGTTCTCAGATCCCTCATGCCCATCAAAGCTATGCAGAGAGAAGTTCATCTGTCGTAGTGCAGGTTTGCCGAGAATCTTAGGGCCAGCCTTATGAATTAACGTACCATTCGTAGTAATATTGACCTTGAACCCTTTGGCATGTGCTGCATCCAGCAGCTCACCAATCTTGGGATGCAGCAATGGCTCACCTTTTACGTGAAGGTAAATATGATTACTATGTGGCTTAATTTCATCTAATATCGTATTAAAAGTATCGAGCTTCATAAAGTTCTTCGTTCGGGCGGTTGGTGGACAAAAGCTGCAGGCCAGGTTGCAGACGCTTGTTATCTCAATGTATACCTTTTTAAAAGTCTTCAAGTGCTGCTCCCCATTCTATTTATAGATCTGCGGCATAGCGGAGGCCGATCTGTGCTCTGGCTTCCTCCATAACTTCTGCTACTGCCAAGGAATTCGCATGTGTATTAACTCTGCTTTCCCGTTCACCATTCTTAATTAAGTTGATAAATTCCTCAACCTCATAATACATAGACTCGAATACCTGAGGCTGCGTAAGCTCCTCGACGGTTCCGTCGCGATAATGAATCTTCACTTGGTAAGGTTGGTTGATCTTATCGATCACCATTGTACCACTTTCCCCTTGAATCTCGGCTGGCAAATAGGAATCAGCGATCTTGGAATGCATCACAACTGCATCCATATCATCATATTGCATGACAATACTTCCTTCTCCATCCACTCCAGAAGAGAGCATTAGACCCACGGCCTTTACAGACTTCGGTTTCCCGAACAACACTACCATAGGATACAGGCAGTAAACACCAAGATCCATCAACGAGCCATTAGAGAAGGCTGGGTTAAAAGCATTTAATACCGTTCCCTGTCTATAGGCGTCATATCTCGATGAGTATTGACAATAGCTCGCGAAATAACGGCGAACTTGGCCGATTTTATACAAATTGTCTCTGATCACTCCGAAATTCGGCATGAAGGTCGATTTCATTGCTTCTACCAACAACACATCATTGTTCTGAGCGGCTTCAATCATTGCTCTAAGCTCCGCACTGTTTGAGGCCGCTGGTTTCTCACAGAGCACATGTTTGCCATGATTTAAGCACATAATCGCCTGCTCAGCATGCATGGAGTTCGGGCTTGCAATGTAAATAGCATCGACATCTTTACTGGAAACCATATCTTCCAAATTCGTATAAATTGTAGCTCCAGCATATTTTGCAGCAAAGGCCTGACCTTTCTCCATTGTGCGGGAGTACACGGCTGTCAGGATAAACTCCTCATTCTCCAAGCCGGCTTGCACGAAGCGGTCTGTAATAAAGTTTGTTCCAATGACCCCGAAACGAATTGTCATGATAATCCCGTCCTTTTTAGTTCTTACTAAAGCTCTATATGCTATTTTCTCACTCTCTGGGTAGTCATGTCTACTTTTCAGGACAAATTTCCGACAAATTCCGATAGATCTACCTTGTGAAAAAAATCACCACTCCTTCATCTTTTGTCGATATCAAACTATTCATAGTAAACAGCGACATTATTTGTCGAAAGATGCAGTAAAACATCCCCACAAAGTGGGCCTTTGCTTCGATGCATAATCAGGTACTTTGCGGGGACCCCAAATATATTTTCTGAAACGTTAAAAAAGGCTCCCATTCTTAACTTAAGAACAGGAGCCTGCTGAGCCATATGGATTTACAACTTATTTATAAAAAGCCTGCAATTGACGCACAATTTCATCCTTGTCATGATCCACTACGGTTTGGTGTTGTGGCATCTCGAACAACGCTTTAATTTGTGCCGGGAATTCCTGCTTAATGTCAATCAGAGTAATCGCCTCATCAAACTTAGCTGGATGTGCGGTCGCAAAAGTAATCCCTATCTCATCCGAGCCATTAAAAGCTTCGTAAGCTGCGATTCCACATGCAGTATGCGGATCAAGTAGGTAGCTATATTCTTTTTGATACTTAGCAATTGTATTCAAGCATTGGTCATTCTTCACGCCAAGCGCTGCAAAGTCCTTCTGCACCTGCTGAAGTGCCTCGCTTTCAACCGTAATCTTGCCTTCGGTTTGCAGCTTGGACATATACGCGGATAGTTTCTCGGAATCCTCGCCTACCAAATAATACAGATACCGCTCAAAATTGCTCGCCACTTGGATATCCATCGAAGGACTGTATGTGCTTGTGAAGCTGCCCGGTTTGTATTCACCCGTGTTCACGAAACGCTCCAAGATGTTATTTTCATTCGTAGCAATAATCAGTTTGTTAATTGGTAATCCCATTTGCTTCGCCAAATATCCGGAGAAAATATTACCGAAATTGCCGGAAGGCACGCTGATGTTAATCTTCTTCTCGCTGCTGCCATCGACATGCAAATACGCATAGAAATAATAGACAGTCTGCGCCAGAATACGTACAAAGTTAATGGAGTTGATCGCACGCAGATGATAGCGACTCTTAAAGTCGAGATCCGCGAACAGATCCTTGATCACCTTTTGGCAATCATCAAAGTTACCATGAACAGACAGGTTCAGTACATTGCTGTCATCAACTGTAGTCATCTGCAGCTCCTGCACTTTACTAACCTTACCATGCGGATGAAGAATACAGATCTTGATTCCTTCTTTACCGCGAACGCCCTGAATCGCAGCCGCCCCAGTGTCCCCCGAGGTTGCTCCGAGGATGTGGATGATTTTGTTCTGCTTTTTGGAAATATACGAGTACAGCTCACCCATAAACTGCAGTGCTACATCTTTGAAGGCAAAAGTAGGGCCATGGAACAATTCCAATACATACAGGGAATCATTCACTTGGTGAATAGGCGTTACTTCCGGCGTGCGGAAATTGCCATAACTAGTGTTGACCATGTCCTGCAAATCTTCTAAAGGAATCTCATCATTAGTGTAATAGGCGAAAATCTTCAGGAACAATTCCTGGTAGCTAAGACTTCTCCACTCCTCCAAAGTAGCTGCTGAAACGACAGGAATCTCGGAAGGAACCATCAATCCGCCGTCATCGGCAAGTCCCATCAACACCGTATCGATAAAGCCTTTAGGTTCCACATTGCCTCTTGTGCTTATATACTTCATGCTCATCCTCCTGAACCCCTCTATATATAATATATATAAATATAAGTTTCACTTTATAGTTGCCTGTTTTCCCTATATACTACCACGTTTACGCGCTAAAGTCCGTTAATTCTTTGTCTTATTTTGTAGCTCTTTCCAGACGGTTTTGTTGCTGTACTGCCGTTCTGTGCTGACATCCTTGCCGAACCATTCCGGCGCCTTGAAGCTTTCCGCTTCCTCCAAAGATTCAAATTCAACCTCCAGAACGGACAGTTTCAGCTGAGAATAGACGTCGATCTCAACCGTTGTGTCATTCCACACTGCCGTAATCCGCTCTTTGACCAAGGCTACCGCATTTACTGCCTCAATCATCTGATGATATAAACCCTCTGAGATAAAATATTCGATCTCTTCGCGTTTGATCCCTTTGCCATCCTTAAACGTGTGTGTATACGTTACCTCACCTGAGTCCAGATCCGTAATTTTACGCACACGCAGCTCTTGTCCGCCGTCTATTGCCAGATACGTCTGATCGATATTATGCCGGGTGACAATCTTCAATTCGCCTTCTTGAATAAGCCGCTCCGGAAATTCCGGCAGCAGAAACTTGCGTTCGATCTCCAAAGCCATGATGTTTCGCTCCTCAATGTGCATTTATTTTATATTAATAATCATCATAGGGGTGAGACAAACCCAAGTCAACGTAGATTATGGGGAAAAAGGTCTTGTTCTTATCGAATTACCTCAATAATAGAAACAGCGGCAGTCATGGACGTGGAGACAAAGCCCTAGACTGTCGCTGTTTAGTTGAGCTATAGTTACCCGTTAGCTTAACGAATAGTGGTTAATTTTACGCTGTCTAAAGATTTCCTAACAAAGCGGACATATTTTTTTGATTTTCCGCAAGCCAAATCATTTCCTTCGCAAAGCGAGCTGGCGGCACACTATGTTGATCCATGTTAGCATTAATCCACCATGTGCTTTCCATATACCACAACAACTGTAATGAATGTGTTAAATAGCCCTCTACCACGTCGCGTTCCTCACTGTACCCTTCCATAAACGCCGAAGCCAGGGAGACATCTAAATTATCATCTAAGGCACATGACATCACAGCACGAGCTACATCAAGCTGCGGATAGTCATATTTTAGTCGATCAAAATCTAGAATTGCAGCTAATCCGTTATCATTAAATAAAAGATTATCTACCCAAAGGTCACGATGTGCCCAGCCTGTTTGAAGTAATTCGAGTAGTTCTATATTCATTTCTTCAGTAGCTTTAAATTGAGTTTCTATATCAGCAAGCAGCTGAGGTTTACCAAGTCCCTTAGTCTTTTCCCAAACGGAGTTCCAATGTGCTAAACGCTCCTCACGACTTGGAGGAATAAATTGCGGACTATTTTTAATGCCAAGTGTCCCGTCATTTAACAATCGATGCATTTTTCCTGTTGCTCGACCTAAATCATATATTTGATGGACATTGATTTTACCTGGTGAAATTAGTTTTCCCTGGCAATACTCCATCACCAGGAAGCGTTCTCCATGATCAGATTCAAGCAAAATACTTTCATTCTGTGATAGCACTTTGGGGCACGCTAGACCTTGGTCATACAATCTAATCTGTTGAGAGAGTGCTAACAATATCTCCTCTGACTTATATAATTTATATCTTTCTTTATTGTATTGTTTAAGTAACAATTCCCCTGCATCCGTCGTAACTTTCCACTTTAAGTTTAACCAGCCTCGTTTTATCGAAGTAGTTTCAATTACATTCAAACCGAATAAACGATGAAATGTTTTTAGTAGGTCATCCAAGATCATTCCCTCTGTTAAAATTGTCTCCATCTGGTCAACTCCTATATTTATAGTGTATAAGTTTTTATTCCTTATGGAGACCTATATAACCTCTGGGAAATTTTAAGTTTTTGCGTAAAACTGCCTTAAATCATCAATCTGTTATTAATTTTGAATACATATTGATATTTATAAACTTTCCGTTTACTCTTTCATACCTTCTTAAGGTTCCCTCAAACATAAAGTTCAGCTTTTGTAAGACTTTTACTGAATTCACGTTTTCGGGTTCCACTTTTGCTTCGATTCGATTCAGCTTCAAAGTTGAGAATGCGTAATCTAACAAAGCACTTATAGCTTCTGAAGCATATCCGCTTCCCCAAAATGCTCTAGCAATGTCATATCCAATCTCCGCTTTCTCATTTTCAAAGTCTAAGGAATTAAAACCACAAGAACCTATGATTTCATTGGATTCCATTTCAATGATAGAGAAACGAATAGCTTTGTTATCTAGAGAAAATTCATCAAGAAGTTTTATCATATCTTTTGCCTGATTTTCATCAGTAAAATTACCAATATTCATAAACTTGGTAACCTCTGGATCAGACCAAATTTTTAATAAACAAGGCGAGTCCGATACCTTCATTTTTCTTAAATGTAATCGTTCTGTGTGTAACTCTGTAGTTAACATTATTTTTACCTCCATTAAATTTTAATAGTTGGTTTAAAAATAATGATCTCTGCGCATAGTTCAGTCCCTTCATTCATCATTCACTATTAGAGTATCACATCATCTCTAAAACGAATAATATACCTCTTTCCCCTCAAGAAAATCGCGACATAGGGTGCTGCATATTTTGGAGGCGTGCTCTTTTATCCAGCCGTTTCTTTCAGGATCATGAATAAAAAATACGTAACTAATAAAAATATCCATAAATATTTGTCCTTCAATGTACCGAATCTCATCAAGCGAAAAGCTTGTTTCAGAAGCATAACCCTCCAAAAGCGTTTTACGGAGCTCACTTTTCAGCATGGAGGATGCAGAGCCCAAATCAAACAGGTAGTAACCATAACCAAATAAACAATAATCTATTAAGATAGGATTTTGTTCTGACACAACGACATTCCCCAGTTGAAAATCAGCATGAATGAATCCCCATGAGTTGTCCCTAGCGTCTAGCTCTGCTAATTGTTCTTTTACTACGAGTAGAACGCTACTAATAACTTCGTAATCCTCCTGATTAAGGGCTCCATTGTCTGTTCCCTTTCCAAGTTCTATTAAAGTTTCATCAATCTTTGTGACATTGTATACAGGTCTATGTAACTCCAAGGGCATTAGCGTTCGTGAGAATTCATGTAAACTGGCAAGATTTCTACCTAATCTATAAACAATCTGTTCAATGTTATCTTCATCTTGGGTTAGCGTCGAGCCTTCGATCCATTCTAAAAGAGTGGCCAAACTAGTCCCAAATTGCTCCGAACTATATTCAGTAACCAATTCCCCTTTTTGATTTACAACAGGTCTTTGAACTTTCAGTATGTTCTTCTGATCGATTTCTCGCAGAAAAAACATTTCTGCCTGTAATCCATCTCGAGTATGTTGTAAGCCTGAGAACCCTTCAGATATTGGTTTATGTATGCGTAACAAATAATTTTTGTTATCCGTTTTGTCGGTCACTTTAAATGTAATATTCTCATTATGTCTAATGAATTCAATGATTGGATCGATGAACGAATACTGCAACAATACTTTCTCAGCTTCAATGATCATAAGACTTCCCTCCTTCAAATCTAGAATATTCTTTATATTGTACCTGTTGCTCGTTGTATTTTGTTGGAATTAATAACTATATTTAAAAAGTATCCTGTTGAATAGCTCCTATAACAAAATAGAGTTACATATTAGATCTCTAATACGTAACTCTACTTATTTCATTAGCTTTTATTCATTCCATTAATGCAATACCAATACACCGAAGCCTTCCAGAGTAACCTCACCCGATAATGTTGTTCCGCTCAGTAAATCTGTTTTGGTCTCATGCAGATGTATGGAGGCAGGCACTTCACTATAATTAAGTAAAAAAGTGTAACTGGAAGAAGTCCCGTTACGAACTTGCAGCTCTACATCTTCAGGGAGCACCAGCCAATCTACTGGCGACTGCAGGCCAACTTGATCTATGATTATGGACGCTGCTTGTTCATTAAAAACTGCTCCGTAATACCAAACCTCGCCTTTGCCGCGACGATTTCTTGTAACCGCCGGTTTTCCTGCATAATAGTCCGAGGCATAGACCGCCATGACTTCGACCGAATCATCCTCAATCTGGAGAATATCATTAAAATCATCTGCCCTAGTAACCACTTCTGCCGCACCCGACCAGCTAATCGTCGTTGGCTGACGACTACCTTTAACCATTGTGAATTCTTCGACTGTGATCCCGCATAGATCCCTAGCAGCACCTGGGAAAGGACGCATATAGCATTGGCCGCGTTCATCCTTATAGCCGGTTCTGCATCCGAAGATCAGTTTTCCACCTTGCTGAACATATTCATCCAGAAGCGACGCTGTCTCATCTGTCATAATTGCCGGGTGAGGATAGATAAGCACATCGTACCGTGCGAGCTCTTCCAGCGTCGTCTTTTTGCGTAAATAGAGTACGTCATTCGGGATATGCTTCCGCTGGAGTGCCTTGTACCACTCCTTATTGCTCTTCCACATAAATGGACCATGCCATACATCATACTCTCCATCCCACTCATTAGCATAATCACGAACAATAGCAACGTTAGCCTGATTACGGGTGCCGATAAGTGCTTGCCCTGCCCCCGCCAGCTCTTGACCGATCTGTCCCGCTTCCCGTACTCTTCGATTCGGCTGGTTATGGTAATCGTTAATGCCATGCCAATAAATTTCATTGCCCATCGTGGCTGTCCGCCAGCGGAAATACAGCACCATATCTGCGCCATGAGCGATCGATTGATAGGTCCATAACCGCATCTGTCCAGGCTTCGGAGAAGGCATATCCATCCGGTTCACCCAGCCACCTGGTCCCGACTGCTGCTCCATAATACAGAAATTGGGGGAAATAGAACGGACAACAGATAATGAAAGTCCCCAGCCTCTGTCATTCAGCGGATTCCGCTCATTCGGATCATAAAAAATAGTCGAGAACTGCGGATAGGAATCATAGCTGAAGAAATCTAGTAATTCATCTGTCAATTCATGGCTGTCGAGATGCCCGAACAGACCGTTCGTTGTTACCCACTGCTTAGGGGCAAGTTTACGGATGATGTCCGCTTGGTTTTTGGCAAAAGAAATCGTATTGTCCGATATAAACCGCTTTTCATCCAAAGCCTGATGGGGATTGGGCTGCTTGGGTGATGGGGTAGGACGCGGAAGATACACCTGAGACCAATCACTATAACTTTGATTCCAAAAAACAGCCCCCCAAGCCTCGTTTAACCGTTCAAGCGTGACATATTTCTGCTGCAGCCATTCCCGGAAAGCCTTATGGTCACTCTCTGAATAAAATTCACTGATCTCGCAGTTGAGCTCATTATCAATTTGCCAACCGACCACACCTGGATGATTGCCATAATGTTCAGCCATCTGTTCCGTAATCCGAGCACACAGCTCACGGTATTTGGGGCTACTGTAATTATAATGACGGCGCATACCATGCTGAAGGGTAACGCCTTCATACGTCACGTTTAATACTTCTGGATACTTATGGGTCAGCCAAGCTGGAGGTGTTGCCGTCGGCGTACCGAGCACAACCTGAAGACCATGTTTATGAGCTAAATCAATCGCCCGATCAAAGAGCCCGAACTGAAATTCACCCTGGACAGGTTCAAAAATAGACCAAGCAAACTCCCCGATCCGAATGATTGTAAAGCCTAGTTCTCGCATTCGGCGATAATCGTCCTCCCACATGCTTTCCGGCCAGTGTTCCGGATAATAACAGACGCCAAGCTCGAATTTTTCTGTTGCGACAGGTTTCTTCATGATTACCTCCAAAGTATTAAAAATATGCTTTTAGTATTTTATAATTCTATTGTAGTATCAGTATTAACAAGGCTTATATAACAAAATATTGCGATCATATAACTATCTTGCGTTAATTACCTCAATCCAACTAGCGCTCTGATGCGCGACAGAAATGAGTGCCATATAACATGAAGAAACAATGGTATTTGCCGACACCAGCTTTTTCAAAATATGTCTGTTATCCTGAATTTTTGGGACACTACAGTCACTTTCCACAGCATACCGAGAGAAGAAGTGAAGGATTCCTGGGAAGCTATAACCTGCATTTAATCTTTGGTGGGGAGGGTTATGTATTCCATGAGGGCGAACGTATTCCAATGAGCAGAGGACGAGGATTTCTTTACCCTAAAGGCGCCTACCAGCAGTACGGCTCTGATCCCGGAGAGCCTTGGGATGTTCGTTGGGTTCATTTTAGCACTCAAATTGTACTCCCCTTATTAGAAGAAGTGGACCAGTCTAGTGCATACCTGTTCACTTTTGATTTGGACGCTAAGCTGGATGAGCTATTCGAGGAAATGTATTTGCTGAGCGCTTCCTATGTAACACGTAGTGAGCCAAGACTATCCGCGCTTCTGTACGAGCTTCTAGTGAAATTGCTGCAGAACTCCGAACCGCTTCACGGCTCAGTACCGCACGAGGTCAGGCAGTCTATCCGCAGTGCCGCAGATATCATTCATGTCGAATGTGCCCGCCCTTGGTCACTGGAGTCGATGGCAAGACTAACCGGGTACAGCAGTTATCATTTTCTACGGCTGTTTCGAATGGTTATGGGCAAAACACCAAACCGTTATTTAACGGATTGTCGTCTGGCCAGAGCCAAGCTTCTACTGGTTTCTACTGGACTCTCCATTGCTCAGGTTGCGACTCAGTCCGGTTTTGCCCAGTCCAGCTATTTCATTAAAGTGTTCAGAACGTTCGAGGGGATGTCCCCCGTAAAGTACCGTCAGGCTTTTGGATTGTAATGCCTTAAAACACCAGAAAACATCAAACACTTATATCCCCCCTATCACTCTCACGGGCGATAGGGGGATATAAGTGTTCAGAGTCCACATTGCTGTACTTTCTGCAGAATTTTCTATAGTTTGGGGGCGAGTTGTTACTACTGTGTAGTCAAGGACTTTGCTTAGAAACCGGATTTTGCTTAGGTGGAGAGTG